>CAVAXR010000173.1:0-3711 GCA_963592375.1 Oribacterium sp.
GATATCACAGCGGACTACCCGGTCTGGAAGGAATATGCCTACCACGCGGGCGTACATGGCGCGATTCTCGCCTACCTTGACATCAAAAAAGAAAATTTTTATTCCGTGAAGCAGGAGCTCGGCGGGAAGCAGTTTGTCACGGCCCGCGGCTGGGAGGATCTGTCCCGGCTCATAAAGGTCTATGAGGAAATGCAGCTGCCCATAACAAAGGAGCTGGTGCAGGAGTATCTGGAGGATCCGGAAATTGCGCGGGACTTTGCGGCATATTATGAGCTGTACAATAAATATAGAAATGTATACAAAATTCCCGAGCTGCTGGAGGGACGCTGTCCGGAGGATATGACGGCGATGCGGCAGGCGCCCTTTGACGAGAAGCTGAGTCTTCTGGGCCTCCTGGTGGATGCGCTGAACCAGGAATTCCGGGCCTATGCAGAGGCGTTGTCTGTGCAGAGGAAGCTTTTTACAGAGCTGAAGCGTCTGAAGGAGGAACTGGATGCTTCGGAGAATCGAACGGCAGCAGAAATCCTGCTGGAGGATCGCGAGGCATTTCTGCTGAAGCTGAAAAAAGAAAATGAGGCGCATCTTCTCAGCCGTGAGGAGAACCGTTATATGAGGTTAATGCTTTCGTGCCTCGAAAGGCTGGCGGCAGACCTGCAGCTTCGGGGCAGTGCCGGTGCAGAAGCGGATTATGATTACATTCGCAGCTGGTTCCGTGAACGGGAGGAAAAACGAAAACAGGCTGTTTCCGATACCGGCCGTCATCTTACCAATGCGCTGGAATTCCTGTGCCGCTGCTTCGGCGAGGGACAGGAGCTGGTGATCTTCCTGTCGGAGCTTTCGGCAGGCTATTACAGTCTGAAATTCGTGTCGGAGTGCGGAAATGATGCGTATTACAAGTATAATCAGTTCCTGCTTCTCCGGGACAAGCGCAGCGATCTGCAGCAGCAGGCGGCGGAAATGCTGGCATTGTAGGAAAGGGGCTATGCCATGATCAGTGAAAAGGATTTAGAGAAGGTAAAGCAGTATCTTGCCGAATCGGATAATGTTGTCTTTTTCGGCGGTGCCGGCGTATCCACAGACAGCGGCATTCCGGATTTTCGCAGCAAGGACGGCCTGTACAATCAGCATGATGTGCAGTTTGAGAGGTATTCACCGGAATACCTTCTCAGCGCAGACTGTCTGCACCACGATCCGGAGGTGTTCTTCGAGTTCTACCGCCAGAAGCTGGATACGCGGAAAATTCAGCCCAATGTCACCCACCGGGCGCTGGCAAAAATGGAGGCGGACGGCAGGCTGAAGGCGATTGTCACTCAGAATATCGACGGGCTGCACCAGAAGGCCGGCAGCCGGAATGTACTGGAAATTCACGGCACCACGGAGCGGAATTACTGTGAGAGCTGCGGCAGGGCTTATCCCGCCGATTATCTCTTTGAAAGTACGGAGCGGATTCCGCGCTGCACCTGCGGCGGCATGATCCGGCCGGAGGTCACCCTGTACGGCGAGGGCCTGCCGGAGGAGGCAGTGCAAAAATCCATTGCCGCCATCAGTCAGGCGGACTGTCTCATCGTGGGCGGCACATCCCTGTCGGTGTACCCCGCAGCAAGCTATATCCGCTATTTCCGGGGAAACCATCTCATCGTGATCAATAAAGAGCCCATCCGTGTGCAGCTGAACCCGGCTTCCGACGTCGCCGTCATTGGCTCGCTCAGTGAGGTGTTTGCATCATTTGTATCGGAGAGATAGCTTGAAACAGAGCGCGTGGCGTTTCTTGTTGGACACCACCATACCTATGCGAATGTAGATGCCCTGGATTACCGCATCCTGCTGGAGGCAGACTGGCTTGTCAACAACTATGAGTACATGCAGGAAAGTCGAAACATATACACAAACTATGATGTGATTTTCAGGACAGAAACCGGAAAGCGCATATTTAATGATATGTTCCGCCGGACGGAAAAAGACAAAATGTAAGTATAGAATCTTGGAGCAATTGACGTTTTGGATCAGGCTTTTTAATGCATTTTTGTATAATAATGCAAAATCCTGTGGTATACATAAGAAAATCGAGAAGGGTTCCCGTATGTTTGATGTTGACACAGAGCTGATGTTTGCGCTATTAAAAAATGAATCTGTCGCTGAAGTCACATACCTCAACGTTCGCCGTGACAGTGTTGCAAAAGAACCGCTTCACGTGCTTATGGGCATTACACCGGATGGCACCAGAGAGCTTTTGGACTATGCTCTGATTGCGTACCTTGCGACTTGGATCATTTCCGGCGAGAATACAGAGGCGTCCTTTAAGGCAAACCTGCTGATCCAGCTGGTACTGAGGATTGTGCTTGTATTTGTGGGCAGAACCATGGTGGTGAACTTTGTGTCTGATGCCTTAGGCACAGCAACGAACAGTCTGAACTCTCTGGGCAGCTAGTATTGATATATAGAAGAAATAGGTAAGGAACATGACATTGACAGAGGCCGTAAGGGCCATGCAAGCCGGGGATGAATCAGCATTCCAGGTTATTTATAAGGAAACCAGCGGACAGGCCATGGCGGTGATTCGCCGCTATTGTTCGACGAGTGCAGATTGCGAGGATCTGTTGCAGGATACATATGTGCAAGTCTATAAGTACATTTACCAGTTGCAGGATCCGAAGGGCGTTCAGGGGTGGGTCAATACCATCGCGCAGCGCATTGCCATTGCCTATCTGAAGAAGCAGAAGGCACATCCGCAGCAGACTTTTTCAGAAATGGAGAACGAGGACGGGCAGCTCCAGGAACTTGAAGATGAACGGGAAGACATCCGGCCGGAGCTGGTGGCGGACCGCAAGGCTGTGACGGAGATTGTGAACCAGATTCTGGCGCTCCTGACACCGGAGCAGCGGGACGCCCTGATGATGGTCTATGGACAAAAGAAGACCATCAAGGAGATGGCCGGAAACCTGGGCATTTCGGAAAATACCATTAAGTCGAGACTTCACCAGGGAAAGAAGAAGCTCATGTCTTATAAAGCAGACTTCCGGAGGCTGGGTGTGGAGCTTCCTGTTGTGGGCATTGGTACGGTGCTGGCTGTGGCCTTCGAGGAAAATATGGCAGCAGAGGCGGCCGGTCTGGCCATTTCCGGTGTGGCCTTTGCCGGAAGCGAAGCGGCAAAGGCGACAGCAGCAGGTGCCAATGCCGGAGGTGCCGTTTCTGCGGCCAATGCAGCACAGGTTTCGGCGGCATCAGGTTCTGCAATGTCTGCCGGAGCCGGCTTTTCAACCGCTGCCGGTGCAGCTAGCGTAGCCGCCGGCAGCTCCGGTGCGGCGGCGACAGAGGGCATGGCCTTGGGCGCTAAAGTACTGATCGGCGTTGCCGCGGTAGCTGTCATTGTCGGCGGCGGTGTGGCTGTGAAGACGATGGTGCTGGATCCGGGAACAGAGACAGTAGCAGAAACAGAGATTGAGACAGCCATAACAGAAAGCAACGCTGTGGAAACCGAAGCCGCATTCAATGTCATTTCAGAGCCCACCGAGCTCTTTGAATGCTTTGGCCTAAGCAAAGACGAGATTATTGCGAAGTATGGGGAGCCGACATATATCTATGGAGGCACGGGATCTGTACTGGATACCTTGGAATATTCGGATACAAGCATATATTTTGTGCTTGAAGCAGATATGGATCATTGGGATGATGAGAATTCTGAAAAGTATTGCAAAACGGTATATTGTGAGA
>CAVAXR010000174.1:0-3708 GCA_963592375.1 Oribacterium sp.
ACTCCGTACACAGTGAATGCCAAGGGACAGGGCCCGGCTTGGGACAACTCTCTCTTCGAGGACAACGCTGAGTTCGGTTATGGTATGCTGCTTGCACAGAATGCAATCCGTGACAGACTGAAGAAGGAAGTTGAGAAGCTGGCTGAGGCTGATGCTTCTGTTAAGGATGTTTGCCAGGAGTATCTGGATACCTTCGCTGTAGGTGCTACAAACGGTGCTGCTACAGATAAGCTGGTTGCAGCTCTTGCTGATAAGACAGATGATCTGTCCAAGGATCTGGTTAAGAATAAGGACTTCCTTGCTAAGAAGAGCCAGTGGATCTTCGGTGGTGACGGATGGGCTTATGATATCGGCTTCGGCGGTCTGGACCATGTGCTTGCATCCGGCAAGGATATCAACGTAATGGTTTACGACACTGAGGTTTACTCCAACACAGGCGGACAGTCTTCCAAGTCCACACCGACCGGTGCAGTAGCACAGTTCGCTGCCGGCGGTAAGGAGACCAAGAAGAAGGATCTGGCAGGCATTGCAATGTCTTACGGCTACGTATATGTTGCACACATCGCTATGGGTGCTGACATGCAGCAGACAGTAAAGGCCATTGCTGAGGCTGAGGCATATCCGGGACCGTCCCTGATCATCGCTTACGCACCTTGTATCAACCACGGCATCAAGAAGGGCATGGCTAAGGCTATGACCGAGGAGAAGCTGGCTGTTGAGTCCGGATACTGGAACAACTTCCGTTACAACCCGCTGGGCGGCGACAAGAAGTTTACTCTGGATTCCAAGGAGCCGAAGTACGAGGGCTATCAGGACTTCCTGAAGGGCGAGGTACGTTACCTGTCACTTGCTCTGAAGAACCCTGAGCGTGCAGCTAAGCTGGATGCTAAGAACGAGGAAGAGGCTAAGGAGAGATACGAGCACCTGAAGAAGCTGCTTGATATGTACAACAAGTAATTGCTGAGCATAGATCGATTCTGAATCTGAGGGAGGAGGAGACGCATTCGCGTCTTCTCCTCTTTTGCAGTAAAGGAATTGCTTAAAACGTGCATCTATGGTAAAACATACGGAGGAGTTCTGAGAGAAATGGTCTGAAGTGCTTTCAACCTGTTTCTATCAGAGCTGTTCATGCGTTAAGAAATACGGAGAAAAATATGAGAAAAGTGATAGTAGCGGTGGTGGGCCGTCCGAATGTCGGCAAGTCCACCCTCTTTAATCTGATTGCAGGAAAGCAGATCTCCATTGTAAAGGATACGCCGGGCGTGACGCGGGATCGTATCTACGCAGAGGGAGAGTGGCTGAATACAAAATTCACCCTGATTGATACCGGCGGAATCGAGCCGGAGTCCGGCGATATCATTTTGTCGCAGATGCGGTCCCAGGCGGAGCTTGCGATTGAAACAGCGGACGTCATCATTTTTGTGACAGACGTGCGGACTGGCGTGGTGGACGCCGATTATGAGGTGGCGGACATGCTGCGGAAGTCCGGAAAGCCGGTGGTGCTTTGCGTCAATAAGGTGGACAATTTCCAGAAGTTCGGAAATGATATTTATGAGTTCTACAATCTGGGACTCGGTGATCCCTTCGGCGTGTCCTCTGTGAACCAGATGGGCGTAGGCGACCTGCTGGATGAGGTGGTCAGACATTTCCCGAAACAGCTGACAGAGGAATCGGAAAACGATTATGTCAAGATTGCCCTGATCGGAAAACCGAATGTCGGCAAGAGCTCTGTGATCAATAAGCTGTTGGGACAGAATCGTGTGATTGTTTCGGATATTGCCGGAACCACAAGAGATGCCATTGACACAGAGGTGGTGCATAATGGTGAGCACTTCATCTTCATCGATACGGCCGGTATCCGTCGGAAGGGCAAGATTACCGATGATATCGAGCGCTACTCTGTGATTCGGACAGTTGCGGCTGTAGACCGCGCCGACATTTGCCTGGTGCTCATTGATGCGACCCAGGGCGTGACGGACGGTGATGCCAGAATCGCCGGAATCGCGCATGAATCCGGCAAGGGCGTGATCATATGCGTGAACAAGTGGGATGCCATCGAGAAAAATGATAAGACGATGCAGGAATTCACGCTGAAGCTGAAGGAAAAGTTCGCCTACATGGACTATGCCGAATTCCTGTTTATTTCAGCTGAAACCGGACAGCGTCTGAACAAAATTTTTGATCTGGTAGATGTTGTGCGTCAGAACCAGACGCTGCGCATTAAGACAGGCGTTCTGAATGAGATCATGACGAGAGCGACGGCGATGAAGCAGCCGCCTTCTGACAAGGGAAAGCGTCTGAAGCTTTTCTATATGACCCAGATCGGGGTGGAGCCGCCGACATTTGTGATTTTTGTGAATGATCGTGAGCTGATGCACTTCTCTTATACGAGATATATTGAAAATCAGGTGCGGGAGGCCTTCGGCTTTGTAGGAACGCCGCTTCGGTTCATCATTCGTGAGAGAGGCGAGGATAAGGAATGAGCACACAGCAGATGATCATAGCGCTGATCGTGGGCTACCTTTTCGGAAATATTCCTAATGGCTACCTGTATGCAAAGTCACAGGGCGTGGATATTTTTCGGGTTGGCTCCGGCAATCCGGGAAGCACGAATGTGACCCGGGCACTCGGAAAAAAGGCTGGCTTTACGGTGCTGCTGATGGATATTGCCAAGACTGTGGTGCCGGTGCTGCTGCTGCATCTTCTCTGGAAGCCGGATCGGGAAATGACGACGATGCTGGTGATGCTTGGGGGCTTCGGCGCGATTCTGGGGCATACCTTTACATTTCTGCCGCATCTGAAGGGCGGCAAGGGAGTGGCCTGCACTGGTGCGCTGGTCATTATGTTTGACTGGCGGCTGGCCATTGTGCTGCTGCTTCTGCTGATTCTGGTTGTTCTGGTGACAGGCTATGTCAGCCTGGGATCTATGATCGGCGAAAGCTGTTTCTTCCTGTCGATACTGCTGCTGGGCAGGAGCGGCTGGCTTCCGGTAACAGAGCGGATCTATCCGCTGTGCTGTGGGCTGTCCTTTCTGATGGCTGCACTTTGCATCTATCAGCACAGAAGCAACATCAAGCGGCTGATGAGCGGAACAGAGAATAAATTCGGCAGTAAAAGAAAATGAGCTGTGGGCAGACTGCGGTCTGCCCGCTTTTTTATCATCGGATGGTCTCGGTGGAGGTCTGCTTTGCCCGGGACCGCTGAAGCGGAAAGGATGGAATGATTATGAAAATCGGTGTCATCGGTGCAGGAACCTGGGGAACGGCGCTGTCCATTATTCTGGCAGAGAATGGGCACGAGGTTTGCCTTTGGTCCCGCTTTGAGGCAGAGGCTGCAGCATTTCGGGAAACACACCGGCATAAAAATCTGCCGGGGGCTGTGCTGCCGCAGACAATGCAGTTTACGACGGATCTGCAGACAACGATCTCGGAGGCAGAGCTTCTGGTGATGGCAGTTCCTTCTATATATATTAGAGAGACCGCGAAGGATATGCAGTCCTATGTGAAAGAGGGGCAGATTATTGTATCCGTGGCCAAGGGTATTGAAGAAGGAACGCTGTACACCATGACGGACATTCTGGAGGAGCTGCTGCCGCAGGCAGATGTGGCAGTGCTGTCTGGACCTTCTCACGCGGAAGAGGTATCCCGCTTGATTCCGACCACGATTGTGACTTCGGCCCATACCGAAGAAACAGCACGCAAAATACAG
>CAVAXR010000175.1:0-3695 GCA_963592375.1 Oribacterium sp.
GACACATCCCTACTTTCGACGGGGCCGCGCGGAAACTCGCGCATATCCACCGTCGAGGCCAGTGTAGCAGAGAACGGGCTGCCCGTCAAGGGGAAGCTGAGCATCACAGACCCGGTGCCGGAATACCTGCACGAGATGGACGAGGCGCTGCGGGAGAGCAGCGCGGTGAACTACACGCCGGGGACGCTGGAAACCCTGCTGGAACGGAAGGGGCTGACGGCGGAGGAGATTGAAGCCAGCGGGATTATGGACATTGCGGACGACGCGCTGCACCAGACGGGGCGGCCGGCGGGGACCATCGACGCGGAAGCGCTGAAGGAATACGTCCGGATCAAGATGAACGCCTACAGGAAATACACGGAAAAGGGCATGCACCCGACGTCGGAAACAGAGATGCGCGACGCGGAGCTGAAGGCCCGGCGGAAGCTGCGCAGTGAGCTGCTGGGCCTGTTCCCGGTGCAGCAGCGGAACCGGGCAGAGGTGTCCCAGGCATTGGAGGACTTCGCCAACTGGTACATGAGCGGCGGGGCGGAGGTTGACGCCTACGCGCTGATGCCGCGGGCGATGGCGCTGTTCGACACGATGTGGAAAAGCGCGCGGGAAACGGACGAGAGCGGGACGGAGGTCTACGGCCCGGCGGCGGCGAAGATGCGGGGTCTGAAGATTGCCATTCCGGAGTCTGTAAAGACGGAGTACGGAGATGACTGGAACGCAAAGCGCAAGGCGCTGTTCGGTGTGGGGATCTATGTGACGGATCGGGGCATGGAGCTGGATTCGGCCTACGAGGATCTGCGCGAGGATCTGCCGGGAATGTTCCCGGCGGTGACAAGCGGAACGGCCCAGGTGGAAAAAATGCTGGAGATCGCGCAGGCAGCGCGGCCGCGGGCCATGACACTGGAGGAAACGGCGCAGCGCAACGGCGGGGACGTGAACGCCGTGATGAGCGAATATCTGATGGGCACGACGGTGGCCATCGGAGATTACATGACGGCGCTGGGCGACATGCGGGAGAGCTGGAAAACGGGCGTGCCGACGGGCATGTCCATAGACGATTATCTGGAATACAGGGACAGAAGCGCCAGAGAGGACGCGCAGGAGCGGGCGAAGACCATTGCCCGGGAAAACTTCCGGGCGACGCCGGCCATGGACCGGCTGGGCATCCGGATTGACAACAGCGTGACAGACTACGGGCAGGCCATGGCGCTGAAGGAGCTGAACCGGGCCAGAAGACAGGCAGAACGGAAGGCGCAGAAGGAAGCAGAGCGGCGCGGCGCCACCAGAGCAGAGCGGCAGGCGGCGCGGGCGATTGCAAGAGGCGACATGCGGCTGACGGATTACCGTTTCGGCGGACAGCTGAAGCAGAAAACGGTGCAGGCGCTGAGCGAGCTATATGCGGTGGTTGAGAGCTTCAACGCGGATGCCATTGCAGCGCACAAGCGGGGCGTGAAGGAACAGCTGCGGGAGCAGATGGGGAAGCTCATCGGCAAACAGCTGCCGCGGAAGAAGCTGGGCATGGCCGTGCTGAACTACATGACGCCGAAGCGGATTATGGCGGAGCTGTTCGGAGACGCCGGCGGGAAGCAGATTTACGACGAGGTATTCCGGAGCGTGGCCAGAAACGGCGGCGAGATGATCCGCTGGGTGCAGGGGCAGAAGGACAAGGTCAAGCGCTTTGAAGGCGCGGACGGCAAGGTGCGGAAGCTCTCCACAGGGGAAAGCCGTATTGTGCAGATGATGATGGAGGGCCGGGGCGCGCGGGACAGCGCGGCCAAGCTGCACGAAGGGGTGCGGGACAACATCCTGAACGCAGCGGCAGATATTTACGGAAAGCTGCGGGCGCTGAACGAGAACAAGAGAAGCTACAAGAAGGCGGCACAGGCGGCCATGGACGACGCGCGGGCGGAATACGGGCTGAACGCGGACGAACTGCGGCTTGCCTACCAGGCGTCCAGAATGAACGAGGCGGAGACGCTGGTAAAGGAGCTGGGACTGGATGCGGTAAAGCTACAGAACGCGGCCAATACATACAGGGAGATGTTCGACGGGTATTACGACGCCATCAACGACTTCCTTGTGGTTCATGGGTATGAACCGATTGGCTTTGTGAAGGGGTACACGCCGCACATGCAGAGCGAGGAAAGCCTGGGCGCACTGACAAAGGCGCTGCAGCTTCTGGGCGGGACGGAGGATGTATCCAGCCTGCCGGTGGACATTGCGGGTCTGACGGCGGATTTCAAGCCGGGGAAGAAATATGATCCGTATTTCCTGCAGAGAACGGGCGTGCTGAGTTCCTATGACATTCAGGCGGCGTTTGACAGCTATCTGGATTATCTGGGCCAGGTGTTCTACAGAACGGACGACATCATGCGGGTGCGGGCGCTGTCAAGCTATATCCGGGAAAACTACGCGCCGGAGAGCATTCGTGACATTCTGGACTGGGATGCGTCGCTGGGCGAGATGCCGGCGGATCTGAAGCGGGCGTGGCTGGAGGATCAGAAGGTCATTGCAAGAGACAGCCAGATGACGGACGAGGAAATTGACGCAGCGTTTGAAGCGCAGAAGGACAAGGTCATTGAGGACGCGGCGAAGAACACGCAGTACGGCAATCTGGTGATGTGGCTGGACAATTACGCAAACATTCTGGCCGGGAAGCAGTCCGCGGCGGACAGAGGCAACGAGCAGCTGCTGGGCCGCAGGACGGCGAACATTGCAAACAAAATGACCGGGATGACCGGAGCCGCGCTGGTGGGCGCGAACATGTCCAGCGTGCTGAACCAGACAAGCCAGCTGGCTTTTATCCTGGGCGAGAACAGGACGTCCAGTGTGGTGAAAGCGCTGGGGGACATGATGACGCACAGGACGCGGGGCTGGGACGTGCAGAGCGATTTCCTCGCCGGGAAGCGCGGTGTGGATCTGCTGGCCAAAGACGCAAAGGGCATGATCGACGAATCGCTGTTTTCCATCCTGACGCTGTCGGACAAGCTCGTAGCGACACTGGCAGTACGGACGCGGTATATTGAGGAGATCCGAAAGGGCGCGGACACGGAGACGGCCATGGACCGGGCGGACGACTGGGCGCGGGACATGATGGGCAGCCGGATGAAGGGCGAACGCCCGCTGGCCTTTGAAAGCAAGCGGCCGCTGGTCCGGGCGGTGAACATGTTCCAGACGGAGGTGCTGAACAGCTGGGAGCACGTGGCGCAGGATCTGCCGCAGGAGATCCGGGACATTGAGCGGACGAGCGGAAAAAAGAAGGCGGCGCTGGCGGCGGCGAATCTGATCATCAAGACACTGATCGCTGCATTTGTCATGAACCGGCTGGCAGACGAACTGTACGGCGGCACGCCGGCCATGTTCGACGTGATCGGATTGAGCGGCCTGTTCGTGGCCTCCGGCAAGGGCATGACGGAAAACGACTGGATCAGGCAGGTGATTGACAACGGCCTTGAAAATCTGGGCGCGGAACGGATCTTCGGGACCACACGGGGCGAAGACAAGGACTTTGACTGGAAGACTGCGCGAGAGGACACGCTCTACAACATCACAAACGATCTGCCGCTGGTGCGGAACGTGGCCGGCCTTCTGGGCTGGGGCGACGAGACACTGCCGACCATGCAGCTGGACGAGCTGCTGGATTACGTGCAGGACATGATCTCCGGCGCGACGGAAGGGAACCTGCGCGGTGTAACAGACAG
>CAVAXR010000176.1:0-3695 GCA_963592375.1 Oribacterium sp.
GTAAATAGCTGCACGCGAAATAAATATACTCGGAACAGGTCAAAATAGCAAGCTTTAACTGATATAAGGCCTGCAGCCCCGGTCTGCGGACCCTTGCCGGCTTCAGGGAAACGCTTTATTCAGCATTTCCTTAACCTTCCTTAAAGATGTACTCCTCCCGGTCCGGATGCTCCGTGTATGTGGACAGATCCAGCGTTCCCTTTCTTCCCGCCAGCTCCGGCAGAATGTCATTCAGGGTTGAAATCTTCATTTCCATATTCTCATCCTGCCCGAGCACTACCTTCAGATCTCCGATCGTCAGCGCGGCATTGAGGAAATCATCATATTGTATGCTGTCGCAGCTGATCTGATAGGCGGAAAGCACGCCGGTCAGGTTCAATATGTCATTAAAAACCGCCTTGTTCTTCACCGGCAGCGGCTGGTACAGAACGATGGAGCCAAAGCTGAGTCCCGTGATCTTCGGGATTCCCGCCAGCGCTTCACCGGTAGACTCTACTACAATGCCGTCCTTGTCGAAGTACATGTGACTCGACATGTAATCCACATATCCCACCACATTTTTCTCGTAGACCACCACCTCAATGGAAAGCGGCGCCGTCCAGTGCAGCTCATACCTTTCCACAAAGGGAAGTGTCTTATGCTTCTTCGTCCTCTCCCGCACCAGCTGATAGAAGGAATTGCTGTCCCAGGGATCCGAAAAAACCATCTCGATCACCTGCTGCTCCGTGTAACGGGTATTGCCGATCACCCGGTAATTCTGAAAGCGGGCGCTTGCCAGAATCACCGCGATCAGCAGAAAAATCACCAGAGCACCCATCCGCAGAAGCCGAATCGTTTCCCGTCTTTTCTCGTCATCCTCTCTGTACAAGCTCTCTCCCTTCTGTTCCTTTGGGAAAATGTCGTCGGTGCCTGCAGCCGGGCCGCTGCGCGTGCCGACATTTCCTTATTCGCGCAACTCGATCTGCTTCGACACCGAGAGACACATGCCGCACTCCAGCATCAGCAGCAAAAGCGACGTTCCGCCGTAGCTCACAAACGGCAGCGTAATGCCGGTATTCGGAATCGAATTGGTGGCTACCGCGATATTCAGAATGGCCTGCAGAGAAATATGTATCATCACGCCGATCACCAGCATGGAACCGAAAAGATCCTTTGCATTCCGCGCAATATCATACATCCGGTAAATAATGAAGGCATACATCAGAATCAGTGAAACCGCGCCGAACATTCCCAGCTCCTCACAGATAATGGTGAAGATCATGTCATTCTGCGCCTCCGGGATCAGCATCTTCTGTACGGACTCGCCCAGTCCCTTTCCGAAGATGCCGCCGGAGCCGATGGCATACAGTCCCTGCAGCGTCTGGTAGGTATCATCAACGTAGTTGGCCGGATCCAGCCAGGCCAGAATTCGGATAAGCTGGTAGGGCTGAAAAAGATGCAAAAACATCAGCACATTTGTTGCCTGATACGCAAAGACATAAAGCAGCATTATCACGCAGGCACCCCCCAAGTAAAATAAATACTTTCGGCTGGCAACAAAGATCATAAAACCGGTGATGCCCAGAATGATAATGGCCGTGGACAGATTGGTTTTAGCGATTACTACAAAGGGGATCAAGCCGATCAACAATGTTTTCACCCAGCTTCCTTTATTGCTGAGCCGGCTGCCAAGCTTCGTCACAACATAAGCCATCGTGATGATAATTGCTGCCTTCATGACCTCTGAAGGCTGAAAGCGCACACCGAAGAGGTTGATCCATCGCTTCGAGCCATGGGAACTGACTCCCATGACCAGCGTCACAATGACACAGACCCAGGCACCTGCGTAGATCGGTATGCTCGCACGCCACAGTCTGTGATAATCCACCTGTGAAACAGCCACCATGAGCGCAATGCCGACGACTGCAAAAAATCCCTGTCGCTTCAGGTAATACATGGCATCGTTCAGCTGGCTCTGTGCCGAATAGCTGGAGGCCGAATACATCATGAGAAGCCCAAAGCCCGTGATAAACAGCACCCCGAAGAGAAGGCTGTAATCATAAAAATGCTTTACTCTCTTTTGCTGTATCTGCTGCTTTCCATTTTTCGTTCCTGCCAATGGGCTTCCCTCCGTTTCCTGTCTCTTCCTGATTTACAGCGCCTTTACGCAATCCTTAAAGATTCTTCCCCGCTCCTCATAGTTCGGGAACATCCCCCAGCTTGCACAGGCCGGGCTGAGCAGCACATAATCTCCGGGCTCCGCATAGGCCGCGCAGGTTTTCACCGCCTCATCCATATCCTCTGCAAACATGACATTTTCAAAGCCATGGGCCTTTGCCGTCTCTGCAATCTGGTCCCGGGTCTGTCCGATCAGCACCAGCTGCTTCACCCGTCCGTCAAACTCCTTCACCCACTCGTCAAAGGACACATGCTTGTCGTAGCCGCCGCCGATCAGCAGCACCGGACCCGGCATAGCCCGCAGCGCCTGCACCGCAGCGTCCACATTGGTTCCCTTGGAATCGTTGTAGTACCGCACGCCGTTCCGCTCCCGCACAAACTCGATCCGATGCTCTACCGGCTGGAAATCCCTGCAGACTGCCACGATCGTCTCCATCGGGACACCCATGTGCAGGGCCACGCCCATGGCGCACATCACATTTTCGTAATTGTGCTTGCCGAGCAGCACCAGCTCATGCACATTCAGAAGCTTCTGATCCCTGCCCTCATGCCGATAGTGGATCTCTTCATTCTTCACATAGAAGCCCTCCGGAAGCTCCGTCAGACTCGAGAACCACACCACCTGCGGACCGCCGACATTTTCCTCTCCAAAACGCCGGAGCTCGGGATCCTCGTAGTTCAGCACCACATAGTCCGCTGCCGTCTGGTTCTTCGTGATGGACTCCTTGGCTGCAATGTAGTTTTCCATTGTTTTGTGCCGGTCCAGGTGGTCCGGGGTAATGTTGGTGATGGCCGACACATGGGGATGGAAGTCCTCAATGGTCTCCAGCTGGAAGGAGCTCACCTCAAGAACCGTGGCCGAAGCCGTCGTCATGTCCAGTGCCTCTGCGGTATAGGGCTCACCAATGTTGCCAAGCACATGCACATCCGAAAAATGTGCCTTCAGAATCTCACCGATCAGCGATACCGTCGTGGTTTTGCCGTTGGTGCCGGTCACCGCACAGAGCGCACCGGCTGCATTGCGGTAAGCCAGCTCCAGCTCGCCCCAGAGCGGAATGCCGGCTGTCCTGATCAGGCGGACGAAGGGCTTGTCCAGCGGAATGCCCGGACTCACAACCGCACGGTCTATTCCCACCAGCTCCGCCGGCTGAAGCTCGCCCGTCCGCACCGTCAGCGACGCCACTGCTTCGAAATTCTTCAGCAGCTTCGTCACATCCAGTGCCTCATTGGAATCAAAAAGCACCGCCTGATCTCCTTTTTTCAGAATCAGCTTTGCCGCCGCAATACCGCTCTTGCCTGTTCCCAGCACAAGTACCTTTTCCTTTTTCATCCTTGTCCTCCAGATTTAAGCACGGACCATGCCTGCACGAGTCCGTATTCGAAGCATCCATCAAGTCCGGACACCTGCTTCCAGACTTATCCCTTCTCTTCCCTCTCAGCGAATGCCGAGAAATGCCAGCATACACAGAAGAATCGTCACGGCGGTAAACACTGTCACCACACGGGTTTCCGACCAGCCGCCCAGCTCAAAGTGATGA
>CAVAXR010000177.1:0-3679 GCA_963592375.1 Oribacterium sp.
GGCGGGACAGATGCATGGCGATAGCAGCAAGATCAAAAAGATACTCCAGAAGATAGTCACGATCTGAAACAGAATCCATAGAATTCTCCGTCGCCTTCCGGAAGCCAAGCTCCTTTGCCGTATACTCACGATCCAGCGGATAGGTGGTTCCTGCGAACGCACCGGCTCCCAGCGGACACTCATTCAGCCGGTCCCGGGTATCCTGCAGTCTGGAGAGATCCCGGCGGAACATCTCCCGGTAGGCGCCCATATGGTGGGCCAGTGTGGTGGGCTGTGCCTTCTGAAGATGCGTGAAGCCCGGCATATAGGTCTCCCTGTTGGCCTCGATGATCTCCGTGAGCTCATCCTCCAGCTCTTCCACATGCGCCATCATGGCATCGATCTCATCCCGCGTATACAGCTTCATGTCGAGCGCCACCTGATCATTCCGGGAGCGTCCGGTATGAAGCCGCTTTCCTGCCTCACCGATCCGCTCCGTGAGCTCTGCCTCCACAAAGCTGTGAATATCCTCGGCATCTCCCCCGATCACAAGCTTACCGCTCTCAATGTCCGAAAGAATGCCCTCCAGCCCCTTCACGATCTCTTCCGCATCCTGCGCAGGAATGATGCCCTGCTTTCCCAGCATCCGGGCATGCACGATGGAACCCTGAATATCCTGCCTGTACATCCGTTTGTCAAAGCTGAGCGACTCATTGAAAGCCTCCACCAGCTTATCTGTCTCACCTGTAAATCTTCCGCCCCAAAGCTTCATTCTTCATCCTCCTCATCCTCTGCCATGCTCGCTGCAGGCATCTGTATTACTCTAACCTCCGGCTTCGCCGGGTTTTCTTCCGGCTCCATGATTTCCGGATCCGCCGCAGTCAGCTTCTCCGTATTCTCCTCTGTCAGCGTCTCCGCAGCTTCCTTCTGTTTATGCCGGATATCCGGCAGCTCCGGCGCGGGACCGAGCCGCGGTCCTCCATAGGAAGGCTCACTCAGCGGCGGCAGAAATTCAGACATTTCCTTCTCAGCATCCTGCTCTGCTGTCTTTCCGGCCTTCGCCTTCCGGGCCCTTGACCGTCTCGCCCGCGAACGTCGTCCGCCCGGCACCTGCAGCTCTGAATTCCGTCTGCGGCGTCTTCTTTCCTTCTTTTCCTTTTTCCATCGCAGGAAAGTACTCAGGCAGAGAATCAGGAACAGCAGCAGCGCGGCAAGTGAAATCACAATGCCTTCCTTCAGTCCCTTCGGGAAATAGCTGAAGCGGATACTGTGGACGCCCTCCGTCAGTGAAAGTCCAAGGAAGGTATCCTTCACCTTCACGGTTCGCACCGCGCGGCCGTCTACATAGGCCTTCCAGCCGGCATCATAGGGGATACTCGTCACCATAGTACCCTTCGCCTCCGCGTTCACGGCGCCCCGCACATCCGTGTCCTCCCAGCTGCTGAGCTCCATTCCATGCGCAGAAAGTGCTTCATAAAGCGACGCCAGTGCATCAAAGCGGAAGCGATAGGCATCACATTCCATGGACTGTCCGCCGGTCTCGGATTTCACCGTCACGCGTTCACCGGCAGAAAGATAGCCAAGCTCCAGAAGATAACCTCGGTCAACATTGTCAAAGCTCTTCTCCTTACTGTCGGAGCTCACCTTCACTTCCTTGATTTTCTGATTGCTTACGTATACGTAATACTCACCGGCCGTCTCCGCGATAAAGCTGTAATCTCCGTTCTCGTACGTTCCAAGCGTACTTTCCAGCACCGGCTCCGTTCCCAGTGCCGTGCAGAGGGAATTCTGCACCAGCGCCGGCGTCCCGGCATTCAGGTCGAAGGCATTTAACTGCTCCTCTGTCAGCATATAGCCAAGCGGCAGCGCATAGTCCGTTGTATACAGGGAAATGTCTTCTTCCCCATCCGTGTAATGAAGTCCCCGTTCCTCTGCTGCCTCCGGCTCCGAAGAATACAGGCTGTACTTCACTGAAAAAAGCATATTTACAAGCGGCGTTGAGCCCGTGATGGAATACGCATTTGTCGAAGCCTCACAGCCCAGCTTCCGGAAGAAGTCAGAGCAGGCCTTGCTGGCCGTTGACGAAAACAGCGATACGCTGGGGAAATTCATAAAGGCACCGTCATTTTTCGTTTTCCGGCTGATCTTTTCGAAGCGGTAGAAGCCGCTCTCGCTCTGCTTCACGCGGGAAACAATATTCTCCACAGCCTGATTGTCGGCTGTATAGCTTGTTCTGGAGGTGGTCGTGACAGAAGTCACCGCCATATTCAGGGTGCTTTCCAGTGCTACCGTCAAAAGCAGTGCCATCGTCAGCAGATTATAGCCGGCTCTCCTGTGCATCTCGAGATAAAAGATCAGCCCGTAGATCAGCACAAAGAGAAGCGCCGCATAAAAGGTATACCATTCGAAGGCTTCGTCATCGATCAGCTTCTGGCAGAGCAGGATAAAGCCGCAGGCCGTCCCCAGCGCAATGGCCAGCTGCTTTCCGGAGATACCGCGCCTGTGAATGTAGGTCTCATAGCACATGCTGAGCACGAGCAGCACATAAATGAAGCTCTGCCGGCAGGGAAGGCTGTTCGGATAATGAAAGCCGTGCCAGATAAAATTCAGTACGTTCAGGGAGAAGCTCAGATAGAACAGAATCAGAAGTCCGCCATAAACACATTTGTGCCGCAGTGAAATCTGCCGGTTCATGAAATAAAGCGGCAGCAGCAGGAATACCATGGCGCCGCAGTAAATGTTCGGCCAGTGATCCAGTCCCTGCTCGGTCTCTACCAGCGGCATATGCCGTGCAAACATATCTATGATGGCAAAATATTCCTTCACGGTATCCGGGAAGCTGCTGCTGGCAGAGGCCGTCGCATTCAGTGCAGCAATTTCCGGCAGCAGCAGGAACGCCGCAAGGGCGCCCGCCAGCAGCGAGCCGAACGCAAAAGCCGGCACCGACGCAAATCTGTCCGCCGCCGACATTTCCTCATCCAGAAACTGCAGACAGAAGAAATAGATCACGAGAAAGATGCAGATCATGATGGAAATATAATAGTTGGACAGTATGCAGACCGCAAGGCTGAAAACATACAGAAGCATGCCCTCTCTCCGCACCAGCTTTTCCAGTCCCAGCAGCACCAGCGGGAAGAGCAGAATACAATCCAGCCACATGATATTCCAGGAATAGGCCGCCACATAACCGCTCATGGCATAGAGAATGCCGAAGAAGGCACATCCGAAATTGAGCTTCCGGAAATGCCGCCGGAAGTAGGCCGCCGCAGTGAGCCCGGACAGACCGATCTTCAGAACGATCATATAGGTCATGAATTCAATGACGAAGCCCTTCGGCACCAGCAGAAGCAGCACATTCAGCGGGCTGGCCAGATAATAGGCAAACAGCGCAGCAAAATTAATGCCGAGTCCGACATTCCAGGAATACAGCAGCGAGCCACCGTTCTGCAGCTTATACTGAAACTCCGAGAAAAAGGGCGCATACTGGTGATACATATCGGTTCGCAGAAAGCTCTCCGAGCCGAAGGGGAAAATGCCCCGGCCAATAAAAATCACGATCATAATAATGACCGGTATCAGGAAGGACAAAAGATATGCATCCCGGGGACGCAGCAGCTTCTTGTTCATGCTTGTATTTACTCTCCTTCTCCGGCTGTTCAGCTCTGTTTTCTGAATATCCAGAACTTACTGGCCAGGTAAT
>CAVAXR010000178.1:0-3666 GCA_963592375.1 Oribacterium sp.
GCCGCCCGGACACATGCAGAAGCTGTAGACACCGCGGCCGCTCTTTGCCGTATGCGTCACCTTATAGGCGCCGGGGCCGAGAAGCTGAAGTGTCTTTTCATCCACCTGTCCGTAGAGTGCCTCGTTGATCATGCGCTGCGGGTGCTGCACACGGAAGCCCATGGCGAAGTCCTTTGCCTCCATCTGAAGCCCCTGCGCAAACAATTCCTCATAGCTGTCCCGGGCGCTGTGCCCAATGGCCAGCACGACAGGATGCTGCCCGCCCTCACCGGGGGTATATTCATATTTTGTGTGGAAATGGATCTCCCCGCCGAGAGACAGGATTTCCTCCCGAAGGGAGCGCACAATGTCCACCAGCGCATCCGTGCCCACATGGGGCTTCGCATCGATCAGAATGTCCCTGTCCGCACCGCGCTGCACAAATTCCTCCAGCACGAAACGGCCGCGGCCCTCCGGATCCTTCACAAGGGTATTGAGCTTGCCGTCCGAAAAGGTACCGGCTCCGCCCTCGCCAAACTGCGGATTGGACTCCGTATTGAGCCTTCCCTCCTTCCAGAGCGCTTCCACATCCTGTATGCGCTCCTCTACCGAAGCACCACGCTCATAGACGATGGGACGCGCACCGGCCCGCGCCAGCAGCAGGGCCGCAAACATGCCGGCCGGTCCGAATCCAACGATCACCGGACGATTTTCTTCCCTTGAAAAAAAGCCTTCCGCGGCTTCCCCGCCAATCCTCTCCGGCAGGGCCGGCATGCGATAGCGCACCGGCGTAAATACACTGACATCCCGGTTCTTCAGCTTCTTCACGAAGCGTTCCTCATCCCGCAGACCGAGCGACAGCAGTACCGTATAGGAGAAGTACAGCTCCGGCTTCTTCCGCGCATCGATGGATCGCCTCAGAATGCTGAGCTCCCGAATATTCTCTTCCTTTATATGAAGAAGTGCCGCACATTTCCCGCGCAGCTTCTCCGGCGATTCCTTCACCCGGAGCTTCACCTGATTGATTCTGATCATATGTTTTATCCTTCAAGCCTAATTCAGCATTAAAGAACAAGAATACCCCATTCTTACGGGAGAATCAAGATTTTGTCCCCGACCTCCACGGAATTGTACAGAATATCGAGGTCCTTATCCCGCATACCGATGCAGCCCCTAGTCATATCCGTATCCTGACGATTGCCGTGAATTTCCACGTAGCCGCCCAGCGCCGTATCCCATTCCGGTGTCTCGCCGTTTTCCAGCGCCGTCATGATCTTGTCATAGGTCTCCTGGTCAATGATGCCGTTCTTGAGCCCGCGCTCCGCATCCTCCTTCTCGGGATAGCTGATGCCGAGGGCCAGATGATACTGACTGTTCGGATTCTTGAGACAGACATAGAACTCGCCCTCCGGTGTCTTCATATCCCCGGAGATTTCCTTATCGCCCTTCTGCTCGCTGGAGGTGATCACATAGCGCTGCTTCCGGCTGCCGTTCTGCCAGAGCTCCAGAAAATGGCTCGTCTTGTTCACCACGATGAGACGGCAGTTCTGGCTGCGGCGGGACATCGTCCGGCTGTCAATGCCGCTTTCCGTCACCGGATCCCCATTCGCATCCACATACACGTTGTCCGGCGTCACCCGGTTCGTCTGCACGACACCATTTTCCACATAGCGACGTTTCCCGTCAATGGTGCGCCAGCCGCTGTAGCGCCCCGTCGGCCCCTTCTGGTAGCTTGCAATCTCCTCCTGGGTCAGCGCCCTCGCCTCTGCCTGTATGGAACCGAAGCCCATGCTGCAGAGCATCAGCAGCACAAGTCCCCGTCGTAAATATCTCTTCATAATCTGTTGTAAGCCTCCTCGTTTCATTTCCGGGCTGCCCCGGCATCATTACATCATAGCACAGCCGCGGCCCCCGCTCAACTTACGATTTTCTGTGCATAAACCCGCAGAATCATTGCGGATTTTAATCATTTTTGGTATACTTTTCACAAATTTCTTGCATCAGGGGGTATTCGACATGCTTAAGTCTCTCACAAAAAGGATCATTTTTTCGCTCGCCGGACTGATGATTCTTTTTTTTGCCCTGCAGGCGCTTCGGATTCGTTACGCACTCTATCAGCAGCTCCCGCAGCTTTCCGCCGGACTCGAAAAGGCAGAGCTCCGCATGACAGAGGCGGCAGCAGATGCCGAGGCGGACTGGCAGACCTACGATGACTTCATTAAAGGAAAGGTCGACACCATCGCCTATCTTTTGGATACCTCCGCCCCCGCCCGGGACAGCTTCGACAGTCTGCTGAGCGAGTGGGGACTCTGCCGTGCCTTCCTCACGGATTCCGACGGAAATGTCAGCTTCTCCTGGGGTGCAAATGTCGGCAGGCTCCGTGATGCAGGTCTGGAGCGCTTTGTGCTGTATATGCAGGGGGACGATGACCATGTCTACAAAACCGTAGACGACGTATGCTACTACATTTCCCCGCGCGCGGACGGCAGCTTCCTCATCGGCGGCGTGGAGGCCGCGGAAATGATCGCTTCTCAGGATGCCCGGAAGGAAGCCGGCTTCGCGCTGCAAAAGCTCCGGATCGGGGAAGCAGGCTTCGTTCTTGCTGTCCGCATGGAGGATAACGCCGCAATGGACAATGCCGGGGACTCCGCGAAGGAAAGCTCCGCAATGGATAATGTCGTGGCCTTCACAAAGGATCAAAGTCTGATCGGACAGGATTTCTCTGCGCTGTGCAGTGATCCTCTGCCGGAGGACGGCGCCCGGGGCTGGCTCACACTTTCCGGAGAAGCCTATTACGGTCTTGCAAAGGATGTAAAAATCGAGAAAACAGATTACCGGCTGATCGCTGTGGTAAGCCAAAATGAGCTTCTGGCATCGACAGACCTTATGTTCTACGGCTGCCTCGCCGCCTATATCCTGACTGCTCTTCTGATTTCCTGGTACAGCCTGCGTTTTCAGAAGCGGTGCGCTGCTGTCCGGATTAGCACTCCCAATGAATGCGACAGCAAAGCAGAAAATGCTCCGGACCCGACCAGTCTCGTCGGATCCGCTGATACGGCTTCGACAGAAACAGCCATGACGAAAAAGCAGAAACGTCTGCTCCTCTGCCGACTGCTGAGCCTGCGTCTTGCCGGCTTTGTCTGCCTGCTCCTTCTCGGCTGCTATCTGCAGAATCTCAGCAATGCCGCGCGTCTGCAGCGCATCGAAGCGCTGCAGCAGACCGAAGCCGATGAAATGGTCACCGCCAATCAGCAGCGCACAGAGGAACTGACCAGCCGCTTCCATTCGGAATATGTCGGGCGCGCAAAGCATCTCGCCTGGACCTTTTCCATGGATCCCTCGCTCGTCAATGACGAAGCTCTGAAGCAGCTTGCGGAAACCACCGGACTCGCCCAGATCTTCATATACGATGCCTGCGGTCAGGTAGTGGCCACCAATACGAACTACGGCGACCTCCTGCTGCCGAGTGATGAGTATGTGGAGGAAGTGGATCCCTATGCGGAATTCTGGGAGGTGATTCGCGGCCACAAGGACAGTCTGATCGTCCCGGCCAATGAAAAAGATAAAAAAGACATGGATATTCTTGAGTATGTCGCCGCTGCCCGTCAGGACAATGTCGGCATGGTGCAGATTGCACTCCGCTCCGAGCAGCTGGCGCGCCAGCTCAGCAGTATCGGAGAGGCAGCA
>CAVAXR010000179.1:0-2143 GCA_963592375.1 Oribacterium sp.
TGATGCTGGAATCGCTCGGCACCGTAGATGCCCTGAACCGTCTGAAGGAGATGCCTTGGATCTCGGTCGGCTGGCACGCACATTTCTGGTTTTCACCGGTCCTTCCGGCGGAACAGGTCTCTTCGCTGCTGATCCCCGGTACCAACCGCTTCCGCAAGGATCTGATCGCTACCGATGAGATCGATCCGGCAGAATTGGAAGCAGAAATGCATGCACAGATCCAGCGCTGCATCCGCATTCTGGGCCGCGCACCGGATACGACCGACATCAGCAAGACGGTGACGGTGTTCTCTACTGTCAAGGAAAAAGTGGCGGATGCCTATGGCATCGCACATCATTTTGCAACGAAGGGCGGCAGAGATGGTATTACTCCTCCGTCTGCAAAGTGGGCTGACCGCAAGATCCTGATTCCGGCTCCGGTGAATGCCTATAAGGAGATCGAGAGCGATTCTGTTACATCGCAGTTTGAAAACTACGATCCGGTGCGTTATTATCTGGACGATCCGGACAAGATGCTGGAACTGCCGGACGATGTGATCTTTGAACAGTCCTGGCATCCGGGCTATGTGGACTATACCGTATATAAACAGGGCGACTGCGGCCCCCGTGCACGCTTCTTCACCAGTGTGCGCACAGAGGACGTTGCGGCACTTACTTCCCCGAAGCTGCGCGAGTGGATCAAAGCAAACAATATTGAGTTGATCAACTTCCGGGATGCGCTGTATGGTACCTGCGAGTATCAGAACCACCTGCGTGCCGTGGGCAGTGACCTTTATGCAGGGAAAGTCTGAAAAGGGAGAGGAAATGTATCATGGCATACTACAATCCTTTTTGCACTTATCCGGATCTGTATCTGTGGCAGGATGAGACTTATCGGGGCTGCATGAATGAGGCCGGTCCGCTGTTCTGCAAAATCGCAGAGCTTTTGCAGCAGGAAAAGCAGGAAAATCCCCCGAAGAATCATTTTGAGGGTCGGCTGGATTTCAGCCGGGATAAAGTAAACCATGCTTCTTACTTCCGGGATTATCTGGACAGCTGGGAACAGCGTGGAATGTATTTTTCCGATTCTGGGATGATGGGTGAGGTGATGGCCCCGGCGGCGATCAAGCAGCATAAAGTCCGACAGGCGGATGTGCTGTATATTCCATACGTGGCAGACCATGCGGATGCCTATCAGGCAATGAATCTGCTGGCGGAGAATGAGGAAGTTCTTGCACAGGCAGCCCAGCAGAATATTCTGGTGCAGTTTGCAGACTGCATGGAATCGACCCATGGAGCAATGATCGAAAAACTCATTGAGTCACAGGGAACCTTCCGCCTGACCTATCGTCCGATCTATCTGGACATCAGTGTTCTTGTCCGCCACGGCCTGACGCTGGCTGATGTGCCGGGCATTGACCCGAAAAAATGGCCGGAACCGGTACAGCTGGCAGGACGTACGGTGGTTGAGATCTCGGATAAGCTGGAAATGAAACAGGCCCATCAACACAATATCAGCGTGATTTACCGGAAAAATCAGCCGGAATGGGATTTTGACCGCCATATCCGCACGATGGCAGGCAAACGTCAGGCAGAAGGAATGCGTCTGGAAGTAGACTGCCGGGATGCACATGATCCTAAGATGGCAGCATTCTGGAAAGAACGCGGCATCTGTTATGAGGATCACCAGTCCGAAAATGAGTGGTACGTTACCCTGACACCTGAGTGCGCAAAGAAACACCCGGAGCAGAAACTGCCGCTGCTTCTGGTCATGAAGGAACCGCGGACAGCCTGCCCG
Organism: Oribacterium sp.; assembly: GCA_963592375.1. Lineage (GTDB taxonomy): Bacteria > Bacillota > Clostridia > Lachnospirales > Lachnospiraceae > Oribacterium. Next base: position 1,778 of record CAVAXR010000179.1, read on the forward strand.
GCATCGACCCAGACGGCATTCCAGTTCTATTATGATTTCATCGAACTGTGTGCCCGGGGCGAGTTCATGATGCTGTTCTTTGCGCTGGAAACACCGGAGGATAATGATGCTGTGCTGCCGGAGATCGTGCAGAAAACGCTGCAGGATTACCCGGCAGACCCGACCCGCGTTTATATCACCGGACAATCGCACAATGGTTACTACGCATTGGATTTTTACCGCAAGCATCCCAAAATGATTGCAGCGGCGGCGACCTTGTGCGATCAAGCGGGTCTGCAGGCTGGCGCTGTCCTGACAGAAGTCTACGAGAAAAAGGCGGAACAGATCGTGGATTCCTTCCGAAAATACGATTATCCGCTGATCGAC
>CAVAXR010000179.1:2153-3662 GCA_963592375.1 Oribacterium sp.
TCGTCTGCGGGCATTCAAACTGCCGATGCGCAGCCGGGAAGAAATTCTGGCCGCAGCGCAAAGCGCGGATTATGCGACCCGCTGCAATGGCGTACCAGCAGACCACACGGAAGTGCGTTTTAATATGGGATGCGAGGCCTATGTGTCGGACTACCAGAACGAAGATGGAAAGTGGATGTTCCGTTATATCTCGCTGGAAAACACGCCGCACATGATCATGCCGCAGATGGCAGAGCTTTCGTGGGAGTTCCTTCGCCGCTTTGCCCGGAATAATGAAACGGGTGCGTCCATTGAACGCTACTGAGAGGGGAAAACATGCAGTACAATGGAATTATTTTTGATCTGGATGGTGTGATCTGTTTTACCGATGAATACCATTACAGAGCATGGAAAAAGATGGCGGATGAAATGAAGATCCCATTTGACCGCACCATCAATAACCGCCTGCGGGGTGTTTCCCGAATGCAGAGTCTGGAGATCATTCTGGAACAATATAAAGGCCCGGCTTTGTCGCTGGAAAAAAAACAGACACTGGCGGAAAAGAAGAACAAAATTTACCGCGAGAGTCTGCAGCAGATGTCTCCGGCTGATCTTGCAGAAGATACGCGCAATACGCTGCTGGCACTGCGGGAAAAAGGGCTGAAACTTGCCATTGGCTCTTCCAGCAAAAACACGCCGTTTATCCTGCAGCAGATCGGGCTGGATCACTTCTTTGATGCAGTATCCGATGGAAATAATATCACGCACTCCAAACCGGACCCGGAAGTGTTCCTGAAGGCAGCGGAAATGCTGCATCTTTCGCCGGAGCAGTGTCTGGTCGTGGAAGATGCAGTCAGCGGGGCACAGGCGGGCCACGCAGGTGGTTTCAAGGTCGCGTGTCTTGGCGATGCCAGCCATGCAGGCGCTGGTGATTTTAATATGGAGCACTTTTCGGAATTGCTGAAAATTATCTGAGAAAAGGGCAGTGCGGTACAGGCTGCACTGCCTTTTTTGAAAAAGGGGTGAAAGCACAAATGCTTTGTGAATATCTGCCGCATTATGTACGCATCGGCGGAGATGCAAATGGAATGAATGGAATCAATGGCGTGTTGTATACGCCGTGTGCAGAATACCACGCAGTCGGTGTTCTGGTGATGCATTCGGATTCGGATTATCTGAATTCGCCTGCGGGAAAAGGAATGGCAGAACGCGGATTCTTGACCTTATGTGCGAATGTTGTTCATCCGGAAAGGCCTCTGGAACAGCGTCTGCCGGATGTAAAGCAGGCAATGCAGTTCCTGAAGGAGCAGCCGGGAATACAAAAAGTGGTTTTGCTGGGACATAGCGGCGGTGCAACGCTGATGACGTGCTATGAAGCCGTAGCGGAAAACGGTCCGGAAATCTTTCAGGATGAGCACCGCATTGTAAAAATGGGAGAGGTGGATGCGCTTGTGCCTGCGGATGGACTGCTGCTGATCGATTCCAACTTCGGCAATGGTGTTATGACGCTGACCAGCATCGACCCGGCAG
>CAVAXR010000180.1:0-3642 GCA_963592375.1 Oribacterium sp.
GCTCAGAATTATGAGGTCTTTATCACCGGTCAGAGCGGCGATGCCCGGGATTTTTCTCAAAAAATCACGGAAAATGTCGGCGAGGCGAAAAGCATTATCGTGATCGGCGGTGACGGTACGCTGAACGAGGCGGTGGATGGCAGCCGGCTGGATTCGGGGCAGGTTTCCTTCGCCTTTATTCCCACCGGCACCTGCAACGATTTCGCGCGGGGATTTCGGAAGCGCTATATCATGCGGAAACGCCTGCAGAGAATTCTGGAGGGACGCGAGCTTGTGCAGATGGACTACGGCGTGATGAACGCGGAGAACGCGCATCGGCGCTTTGTGGTCAGCGCCGGCATCGGCTTTGATGCGGCACTTTTTCGGGAAATCTTCCTGGAACAGGGGAAAATGAAGGCGGGCTTTCATTTCCGTTCCCGCCACCTTCTGTACATGCTCACCTTTCTGCGGGAGCTGAAACGGGCAAAACGAAGCCGGGGCTACGTTCTGCTGGACGGAGAGCAGCGCATCGAGTTCAACAACATTATCTTCATCACGGCACATGTGCATCCGTATGAAGGCGGCTACATGCTGGGACCGAAGGCGAACTGCGCCGATGGGTGTCTGGATCTGTGTATCGTGAGCACAAAGCACAAGAGCCGGATCATTCATATCATGCTGAGTGCCATCACCGGCCGGCATCAGCGGATGACCGGCGTGCATCTGCTGCGCTGCCGGGAGGCGGAAATTCATGTGGAGGAGCCCATGCAGGTGCATACCGACGGCGAGGGCTGTGGCATGCTGCGGGAGCTGACGCTTCGATGCGTGCCCGGACGGCTGCGGGTACTGCGCTGACTGAATAGATACTGGGATTTTTAATAAAGACGGAGGGAATATGAGAATCGGAACGGGTTATGATGTACACAAGCTGGTGGAGGGCAGAAAACTGATTCTGGGCGGCGTGGAGGTGCCCTATGAGAAGGGGCTTCTGGGCCATTCGGATGCGGATGTACTGACGCATGCAGTCATGGACAGTCTCTTGGGCGCGGCAGCCCTCGGCGACATCGGACAGCATTTTCCGGATACGGATCCGCGTTATGAGGGGGCGGATTCCATTGCGCTGCTGCGGGAGGTTCGGCGAATTCTCGACGAAGCGGGCTATGTGGTGGGAAATGTGGATGCCACCATCATTTGCCAGAGACCGAAGCTGGCAGGATATCTTCCGGAGATGCGGCGGATTCTGGCGGATGCGTTGGGCATTTCCATCGGGCAAATGTCGGTGAAGGCAACAACAGAGGAGCACCTTGGCTTTACCGGTCGCGGCGAAGGCATTTCCACACAGGCTGCTGCGCTGCTGCTGGAGAAGTGAATACACATAAATGTCAAAAGTAAATCACAAAATAATCACATTCAGCCCGTATGATACAGCCATAAACAAAAGAGCAGAAGGAATTTTCTCCGAGGAGTGATTCCGGCTCAGGTAAATGAGTAGTATCTCAAGGAGGTTTTGAATATGAGAAGAGCAGCAACAGTGGTGGCAAGTGCATTGGTATTCGGTGTGGTGGCAGGCGGCTCCATGGTGGGCGTGAATGTAGCGGCGCAGAAGGCCGGTATCGTTCAGACACAGACGGCACAGGTGCCGGAGAGCAGTGCAGCAGTGCAGGAAAGCACGGCAGCTGCAGCGGAGACCGAGAAGAGTGAGGCAAAGGAAAATACTGCAGCAGCTTCCAACGTCAGCACAAGATCTGTGTCTGAGGTGGTCAAGGAGGCGATGCCGTCTGTGGTGGCCATCACCAATATGGTGAAATACCAGCAGAACGGTTACTCTATTTTCGGGAATTACTCCTCCCAGGAATATGAAGCTCCGGCCAGCGGCTCCGGCGTCATCATCGGAAAGACAGATACGGAGCTTCTGATCGCGACAAACAATCATGTGGTGGCAGATTCCAGCTCACTTTCTGTGACCTTCTGTGACGAACAGACCATTGATGCACAGATCAAGGGCACCGATGCCAGTGCAGACCTCGCGGTGGTATCGGTAAAGCTTACGGATATTCCGAGCGAAACAATGGATGCCATCAAGGTGATCAGCATCGGAAGCTCCGATGATGTGGAGATCGGCGATCAGGTTGTTGCGATCGGCAATGCCCTCGGCTACGGCCAGTCCGTGACGACCGGCATCATTTCCGCAAAGGATCGTGACATCGAGACCAGCTCCGGCACGGAATCCGGTCTGTTGCAGACCGATGCAGCCATCAACCCGGGCAACTCCGGCGGCGCACTTCTGAATATGAAGGGTGAGCTGATCGGCATTAACGTGGCAAAGTATGCCTCACAGGACGTAGAGGGCATGGGCTATTCCATTCCGTCCTCCAAGGCCCAGAGCATTCTGGACAGCCTGTCGAGTCTCACCACGAGAGAAGAGGTTCCGGAGAATGAGCGCGGCTACCTGGGCGTGCAGGTGAAGAACATTGATAAAACCACCTCACAGAGCTTTGACATGCCGCAGGGCGTCTTCATTTATAAGTTTACAGAGGGCTCCAGCGCGGAGAATTCCGGTCTGCAGGAGAAGGATATCATCACGAAGCTGGACGGACAGGGCGTGACGGATTATGACGATCTGAAGACACTGCTGGCAAAGTACCGCGCCGGTGAGACCGTGACGGTGACGGTGCAGCGGCAGGACGGCAGCGGTCAGTATCAGGAGGTTGATGTGGAAGTAACGCTGGGTTCCAATCCGACCGCTGACAACAGCGGCAGCGGCTCCGGCAGCAGCCAGAACCCGTTCGAGAAGGGCAACGGCAGCAGCGGTGATTCCGGCAGCAGCCAGGACGGCAGCAACGGCGGTCAGGACGGCTCCGGTGACTCTGACAACGGACAGAGCGGCAGCCAGAACAGCGATGAGCTCTGGAAGGAGTTCCAGAAGTTCTTTAATCAGTATCAGAGATGATGATGGCGTCAGTGTCAGGAACTGCATAAAACCGTGGCTTTGAGCCATCGGGAAATAGCGGGAATGAGATAGACAGCTAACAAAAAGCTAACGCATAGCGAACAAACTGCTAACAAAAAGAAAAGCCGGGGGTTCAGACCTCCGGCTTTTCCTGACTTTCACCATGGTTTCGTTGAGACCGAGATGCACCCAGCGGTCTACGAAGGTATGGCGGCATTCGTATTCTCTTCATAGAATTCATCATACCAGCGCTGGTAAACCTCGGCAAAGGAATCTTGTGGCGTGGAGTTCCGGCATAAAAATCCTTCTAGGATCGCTGGATGCGCAGAATCACGATCTGGGGAACAAGGTGAGGGAGATTCTGCAAGGGATTGATGTGACATGGAACCGGATCGAAAACGAAGGAATAAAGTCACTGTAGGGCAAAGAAAAGGCCCGGGAAGAACCCGAGCCGTAGAATCACGAAAGAGCTACCAGAAGAGCGTCCTGCAGAACCTTGGAACAGTTGACGCCTCTCTTATCGGCGAGGGAGACCATCCAGGCGGGAAGGGAAACATTCTTCCGGACAGCACGCGTATCAGTTACACTGCGGTATTTTAGAGTGTCGGCCTGGATAACGGTCAGAATATCGTCGGGCTCGTGAGCAATATCAGATTGCGGGGTTGCGGGGGTCGGCTTGATGCCTTCGTCTTCGAGACCGACAAGGCAAAGGT
>CAVAXR010000181.1:0-3642 GCA_963592375.1 Oribacterium sp.
TTTCACGCCCGACTATCTCAATCTATGAGAAGGACGCGACAATCCCACTCAGCTCTATCAAAGCTATAGCATCCATCTGCCATGTCCGCGAATCGTTCCTGCTCAACGGCGATCTCCCGATCCTGGAACCACCCAAAGAGCAGACGCCGGTTGAGAAGATCGTGGAGCAGCTGGGGCTTCCGCTCATCTGCGCCACAGCCATGGAGGAGTGGCTGCAGCTCCCGGAAGATCAACAGAAGGAAATCGTCGAGCTGAGCGAACGGATCGTAGCGCGGCACGCAGTCAAGCACCCGCCGGACGAAACCAAATGATTTTTATGCTGGCCAGCGTAAAAATGCCCCGTGTCCAAATTGGACACGGGGCGTTACTTTAGCTATGATTCCTCAGCCGATTCCCAGTTTATTTCTCAGTGCATCCTGGAGCACCTGGGAGAAGTTCAGTGCATTCTTCTCCGCCAGATCGTTCAGCCAAGCCGGAATCGACAGTGTTTTCTTTACCGATTTGCTTTCGTAGAATCGCCGGTACCAGTCTGTGTCACAGGACACCAGCGAAACGAACGCATCGTCATCATGGGCAATTTCATTCACGCCGGAGGGCTCCGGGATCGTTTCCCCCTCCTGCTCCATTTCGTACAGAGTTAAGCACAATACATCGTTTGCCATTTCAAGCCCTTCCTGAATGGATGCCGCGCTGGTATAGCAGCTTTCCAGATCAGGAAAGGAGATCGAATACCATTCGCCCTCCTTTTTGAAGATGGCAGGATAAGCATACTTCGCCATATCTATCATTTCCTTTCTTGTGGTGGGAACTCCGGTCTTATTTCAGACCGGAGTCCTGTAGGATGTTTTTCAATGTACCGGGTGGCACCTCCTGAGTTTTGTGCCGCCCAACCGGGAATTTCTTTCCGGTGATCGGGCTGTACCACATATCGTGTCGGCTTCCGTCCCGTACTATGTAGCAACCCGCTTTCTTGAGCTTCTGCGTAAGCTCACTGTATCGCATTTCATCTCCTCCTTACCCGTATATTATATTACGTATTTTATACGTTGTCAATGGTTTTATACGTAATATTTACGTATTTTTATTTTGTCCAATTTGGACACGGGACTTAATCTTGCCTACCGATTAACTTGTTATAGTTTTTACATTTTTTCTATTGACACGTATAATAATACGTGCTATAATATAAACAGTTAAAGGAGTATGTTATGTTCCCTGATTATTACGCATTTCCTGCATTCCTGTATTATGACGATGATGGGATTTCCATTGAGTTCCCCGATCTCCCCGGGTGCCTTCCTTGCGCCGACACCACCGAAGATGCATTTCGCAATGCCCGTGAGGCTCTTGGGCTTCACCTGTTCGGCATGGAGCAGGACGGTGAGCCAATCCCCAAACCCACCCCGATTCAGCAGCTGTCCCCGGAGGACGGCGCGGTTGTCTCTATGGTGGAGGTATTTATGCCTGCCGTCCGGGAACGGATGAATACCAAGATGGTGAAGAAAACTCTGACCATCCCTGCATGGCTCAACGCCCTTGCACTGGAGAACGGCGTCAACTTTTCTCAGGTCCTCCAGGATGCCTTAAAATCCCGACTCCACACGCAAGCTTGAACTGATCCTGCACAAAGCCCCGTGTCCAAATTGGACACGGGGCGTTACTATATTGGGCATATATACTTGCACATTTTGCGCGTAAAATAAAAAAAAACGCCCGCACCGTTGCTTAAACGATGCGGGCGTGATAAGATAGGAGGACGGGACAGCGTGCGACCGCTGCCCCGCCCAGAAGAAAGAAAAAGGACTGAAATGCACATATATTATAGCCTATTTTCTTCTGGCAGTCAAACGAAGCAAGCAAGGAGGTTATAATTTTGCCGAAGAAAAAAGGCATCGACTATGCCAGCCTGTACACACTCCGGAAGGATGGGCGGTATATGTATCGCTGGACGGATTCTGCCGGACGGCATTGCCTGTATGACAAGGATCCGGAAAAGCTCTGGCATAAGATCAACGACCCAAAGCCGGAAGTGGTGTACACGTTTGCAGACGCCGTAGACGAGTGGGAGCGGCAGCACCTGGAGGAAATCAGTTATAAAACCGCCGAGGCCTACGCGGCCCCCACTCGGCGGCTGAAGGATCAGTATGGCGCGCGACCCATATCAGAGATCACAGCTGCCGATGTGGCCGCTTATCTCTCCGTGCTGGGGAAGAAGGGTTTCTCCAAACGGTCCGTGCAGATGCATCGGGACATCCTTAACATGGTTTTTAACCATGCCATAGTGGCGGGGCACATCACGGCAAATCCGTGTGCCGCTGTTTCCATGCCGCGGAACCTGCCGTCTCACAAGCGGGAGCTGCCCACCGACGAGGCCATTCAAGCCGTCAAGAACGGTGCAGATGTGCCCTTTGGGCTGTTTGCCCTGGTGTGCCTTTACACCGGACTGCGGCGCGGGGAAGCGCTGGCACTGACCTATGAGGACATCGACAGAGACGCAGGAGTCATCCATGTGACCAAGGCAGTGGAGTTTGTCGGCAACAACCCGCACCTGAAAACGCCCAAAACCGCTGCCGGGTACCGGGACGCGATTCTGCTGGATGCTCTGGCCGTGGCACTCCCGGAAGATGGCACCGGACTTTTGTTTCCGCGCCCAGATGGCGGCCTGCTTACAAAGATTCAGTATCGCAAACGCTGGGCAAAATATTGCGAAGCCATCGGCCACGAGATCACCGCCCACCAGCTGCGGCACGGCTTTGCAACGATTCTATACGAGGCGGGAGTGCCGGACAAGGACGCCCAAGAGCTGCTGGGACACAGCAGTATCACCGTCACCCGGGACGTGTATACCCACATTCGGCATAGCCAGCGGAAGGACACCGCCAGCCGTCTGAATCAGTATATCGCAGAAGAAGACGCCGAAGAATCTGACACCAATTCTGACACCAAAGAACCGGAATAAACCGGATTTTAGTGGAACATTTTGATTTGTAAGGCACAGGGCTGAGAAAACAATAAAGCCCCAAAACCGTTGCAGTTTCAGGGCTTTATAACCAATATTTCTGGTGACCCGCCGGGGAATCGAACCCCGGACACCCTGCTTAAAAGGCAGGATTAAAGCCTGTATTTGCACCACAATCTCAAAATCCGACACCAATTTTGACACGTTCGAAGAGCTCCGAGAGAGTGTCAATTGCATTATGAATGAGTAAAAAATGAGCGGCTGCCCCGTTAAGACCGCCGCTCACACACCCAATAAGGTGCCCCGGGAGCCTTACCCCGGGCACCTACCATAATATCAGATTACGCTAACGAAATCAAGCGTTTGGAATCAGAAGAAAACAACAATATATCGCTGGCATGGCTGGACAGCAAAGAGACGATAAGAGCGCAACAAAGCCCCTCCATTGCGGAGGGGCTTTGTCTTATCTATGCTCGATTAAGGACAATCAACACTCGGATAGCGCTCAACGGTAAATCCAGCACAAGCTCCTCCCCTTCCCCGGATTTCCCTTTGAGCTTCCCGGTGGCGATCAGCTTATCCAGCTCCTGCCGGTACCCGCTGGGCACCTCACTGAGCAGATGATAATACGGCTCGATGGGCTGGAGCTTGCCGTCACTGCCCAGGCCCACAACCATATTGGT
>CAVAXR010000182.1:0-3640 GCA_963592375.1 Oribacterium sp.
CATAGACACTACCATACGCCGATTAGGATCGGGACGCAAGAGGAAATCCTGTCTTCCCGACCGCGAATCGTAAGCCGGATGCTTTTTCGTGTCCGTGCATCGAAAATGAAATAAAAAAACGAAGCGCACCAGCCAGGCTCGCACGCTCCGTTTTCTTTTGTAATCATGGTTTCAGATCCGCGCAAGCCCCGCCGCGCGGCTTATCCCACTATTTTTTTGACTCGGAATCACTTACTTGCTCCGGTTCTTCAGCAGTGCAAATACACTCTGCAGCAGAATAAAGAAGCACAGCAGTGCTGCCGTCAGGATGTTGGACCAGCTGGACAGGAGTTTTCCGTTTGTCATAACCAACTGGTCGATGGTGCCGACAATCAGCACACCGAAGATGGTGCCCACGATATTTCCAACGCCGCCGGTAAGAAGCGTTCCGCCGATTACTGCCGAAGCAATGGCAGTCATTTCAAAGCCCTTTGCCTGCGTTACGGCGCCGGTCATGGTGTTGAGACAGAACAGGATGCCGCCGATGGAGCAGAGGAAGGAGGACAGAATATAGGCCTCCATCTTGGTCTTCCGCACATTAAGTCCCATCATCTTGGCAGACATCTCATTGCCGCCCACTGCATAGAGCACACGGCCGAACTTCGTATACTTCAGCACCAGGAAGATGGCGACGGCCACCACGATAGCCACAATTACCGTCGGCCGAATGAAGGGTATGATCATCTTCTTCTTTCCCATGTAGCCAAGCGCCTCCGGCAGCAGGATCTTGGTGTTTGCCCAGCCGTAGAACAGCTTATTGGCGGCTTCTGTGATGGATACCTGTTCGGTATTGATCACAGCAGTCATGCCGCGGGCAAAGAACATACCGGCCATGGTCACGATGAAGGGCTGAATGTCCAGGTAAGCCACCAGGAAGCCCTGTACGGTACCGAAAACCAGGCCCATGATGATGACAAAGACGACCGCAAAAACAGCATTCCATCCATGATTGGTCATGCCGTCCGCAAGGATCATGCAGTCCAGTGCGATCAGTGATCCCACGGAGATATCGATGCCGCCGGCGATCATGACGCAAGTCATGCCGCAGGCCACGCAGATCAGTCCGGCATTGGTGATCAGCAGATTCAGGAAGGTCTGGAAATGGGTGAAGCCCTTTGCTGCGTAGATCACGCAGCCGCCTGCATACATAGCTGCAAAGAGAAGAATCGTGATGACAAGCAGCAGGTTGTTGCCGCTGAGCTTCCTTTTCTTATTCAGTTTGATAGCATTTTTCATTCCGCTCATTTTGCTGCCTCCTTCACGGCCTGCTTCTCATGCATCTTCTTCTCGATCCATGACTTAAAGATCGGCGCCTGGATCACAACGATCAGCACGACGATGACGGCCTTGACCACCGGTGCCTGGTCTGTGGAAACGCCCATGGCCAGAAGTGTTGTGGTAATGGTCTGAATGGTATAAGCGCCGATGATGGAGCCTGCCATATTGAATTTACCGCCGCCCAGAGAGTTACCGCCCAGTGCCACCGCAAGGATCGCATCCATTTCGTAATTGAGACCGATGTTGTTGGAGTCCGCCGAATAGATTCTGGAGGAAGCCACCATACCGGCGATGCCGGCACAGAAGCCGCAGATTACGAAGCAGATCCAGCAGATCATATCGGAATTGATGCCGCAGATCTTTGATGCCCTGCCGTTGATGCCGACAGACTGGATATAGAGCTCCAGAGAGGTTCTCTTCAGCACGAGCTGTGCGACGATCAGCACCACGATGGTCACAAGGATCGGTGTCGGGATCGGACAGTTCGGCAGGAAGTTTCCGAGGTACTTATACGGCTCGTAACGGATGTAGCTGATCTGGTTTGCACAGAGCAGAAGTCCGATGGCTCTTGCTGCCGTATAGAGAATCAGTGTGGCCACCATCGGCTGAATCTTCAGCTTGGCCACCATAAGGCCGTTCCAAGCACCGCAGAGGGCACCGCAGAAGATGCCGACCACCACGCCCATCCAGATGGGATGGATGATGCTGGTCACAGAGGTATTGCCGTAGCCCGTCAGTACCACACAGCCCGCACACGCGGCCAAAGACATTACCGAACCCACGGAAATATCGGTTCCGGCGGACACAGCCACCACCAGTGTCATGCCAACTGCCAGAATCGCGATTTCACTGCCGCGGTTCAGAATATCGATGATTCGTCCGTAGAGGACGCCGTTCTTGATGCCGATGGAGAAGAAGCCGGGATCCTTGAAGACATTGATCAGAAGAACCAGAATCATACATACGATATGCAGAAAGAGCGGATTCTTTCTCAGCTTTTTAAAGGTACTCATGCGTTCTCACCTCCTGCAATCGCATTCATGACTGCTTCCTGCGTCAGATTCACCTCATGGGAATCCAGCTCGCCCACCTTCTCTCCGTCTCGAAGAATGATGATCCGGCTGCAGGTTCTCAGCATCTCCTCAATTTCCGAGGAAATGAAGACGACGCTCATGCCCTGCTCCGCAAACTGCAGCACCAGCTTCTGGATTTCGGTCTTGGTACCGATATCAATGCCTCGCGTCGGCTCATCCAGAATCAGAAGCTTCGGATCGGTAGCCAGCCATCTGGCCAGAATCACCTTCTGCTGGTTGCCGCCGGACAGCTGTCCGAGCTGTGTTTCCCGCGACGCCGTCTTGATCTGCAGCATCTTGATAAATTTGTCTGCAATCTCGTTCTGCTTTGCCATCGGAATCTTCTTGAAAAGACCGTTTCTTGCCTGCAGAGCGATGATAATGTTTTCGCGCACGGACAGACCGGCAATACAGCCGTCCAGCTTCCGGTCATCCGGGAGATACGCCATGCCATGCTTGATAGAATCGATCGGTGCCTTGATATGCAGCTCCTTGCCGTGCATTTCCTGCTTTCCGGTCTGGGCATTGTCCACACCGTAGACGCAGCGCACCAGCTCGGAGCGTCCGCTTCCGAGAAGTCCTGCCAGACCAACGACCTCGCCCTCGTGAATATCAAAATCAAAGGGCTTGATGGTACCCTTATGGCTCAGTCCCTCGGCCTTATAGGTCAGCGGATTCTTTGAAGCATCCTCTGTGCCCTCCTTCTTAATAGAAGCGAGATCATCGAAGTCTTTTCCGAGCATTGCCGCCACCAGCTTCACTCTCGGCAGCTCAGCAATCGGATAGTCGCCCACAAAGGTGCCGTTCCGCATGACGGTAATGCGGTCACATACCGCATATACCTGCTCCAGGAAGTGCGTCACAAAGAGGATGCCGACACCCTTTGCCTTCAGGCGGTTCATCATATTGAAGAGCTTCTCCACCTCATTGTCATCCAGGGAAGAGGTCGGCTCATCGAGGATCAATACGCGGCAGTCCATATCCACCGCACGGGCAATGGCGATCATCTGCTGAATCGCGATGGAGTAATTCTCCAGCGTATTCGTGACGTCCACATCGATCTGCAGACTGTCCATGAGTGCCTGCGCCTTCTGGTTCATGGTCTTCCAATCCACTGTATGGAATTTCGTCTGCGGGGCTCTTCCGATAAAGAGGTTCTCTGCCACACTCAGGTTCGGACAGAGGTTTACCTCCTGGTATACCGTGGCAATGCCGATATTCTGGGCATCCATAGTGGAATGGTTGTGGAT
>CAVAXR010000183.1:0-3638 GCA_963592375.1 Oribacterium sp.
GTATCAGCAGCAAGGGGACACAAAAGAACGAGCTGCATTTCTGAAAGCAGAATACGGTCTCGGCGGTCACAGCTATACCTTTATGGATGGCAGTCGCGGTTTTGCTGATTATAACGGGAAAGGCATTCAGCTTCGCAATTATGACCATGACCGGGAAGTGCGCCTCACATGGTCGGCGGTGGATAAGCGGTTAGATCGGCTTGTGGAAAATGGTCAGTACCTGACTGCGCTGGAAATGGAAGAGTATCAGAAGCTGGAGCAGGAATACGGCGCGCCGCTTCCTATGCCGACTGCCGCCCATGTATTTCCGCCAACACCACCGGAACGCTACGATACCGGAAATGAGCATGTGGATAATATGCTGAATACGGCTGCGGATATCTATGCCCGGAGTGAACTGGCAGCACCCCAGCGGTTTACCGTGATGGAGACAGACGATGGCTATGCGGTCTGGGATGATATTCAGGACGGCATTCATGTAGAGCCGGATGGTGTCAGCGAGGAGTTTACCAGCGAATGGGAGGCAGAGACCTACCGTCAGCAGCTGATTGAAAAAGTCCAGGAACGGGAAGCCAAAGACTGGCTCTATGTTGAGCAGAGCAAACAGAATTTGCAGCAGGACATTCCATTCCCGGATGTGGAATCCGAAGAAGCACAGGAACCGGCTCAAGCAGAGACAGATCCTCTGGTGCTGGAAATGCAGGAACACGCCAGAGAACTTGCCAGAGAGTCAGGCTATGCACCGGATGAACGGTTTGTAGTCACGATGACCGGCGATAATTTCCCGGATTCTAAGGATGCGTTTGCCATCTGGGATTATGTCAAAGAAGAGTATTACGGATATTCGGACGGAAAAGTGCAGACATTTGCCGATTATGTAAGCGCATCAGAGGCGTTGCAGGAGATTCGCGGCAGGAACATGGAGGCTGAAAAAGAGCCTGCAACTGTGCAGCCAGAACCCGCAGCTCCGGTGCAGCCGGATTATCGTGTCGGCGATACGCTGTATCTGGACGGAAAGGCATTTACGATTGAAAAAGTCGGGCTGTTCGACGTGGAGCTTCGGGACCCGGATTCCGTGTATCCGATCTTCCGCTCGGAAAGCAAAGAAAATCTGGCAAGACTTTTGGGGCATGAGGAAAATGTTCACCTGCACAATCTGGTGGTTGATCTGAATACTGGAAAAGAAGTAGCGTTACGGGCAGAGCATGAAGCAAAACATGCGGAGAACTACCGCATCAACAGCTTTCACCTCGGTGAAGGCAGTCCTAAACAGAAATTCCGTGCCAACATGGATGCCATCTACACGCTGAAAACTTTGGAAAATCAGAACAGGGATGCGACACCGGAGGAACAGGAAACACTGGCCAATTATGTCGGCTGGGGCGGGCTGGCAGATGCCTTTGACGCAGAGAAAACTGCCTGGGCAGGCGAATATAAGGAGCTGAAAGCAGCTCTTACGGAAGAAGAATATGCCGCAGCCAGGGCTTCGACTCTGAATGCACATTACACCAGCCCTACCGTGATCCGTGCAATCTATGAAGCATTGGACGGTATGGGATTTGAGAAAGGCAATATTCTGGAACCGTCGATGGGTGTCGGTAATTTCTTCGGTATGCTGCCGGATTCCTTGCTGGGAAGCAGACTGTATGGTGTGGAACTGGATTCCATCACCGGGCGTATTGCGCAGAAGCTGTATCCGCAGGCAGAAATCAAGGTGGCAGGCTTTGAAACCACCGACCGTCGCGACTTCTATGATCTGGCCGTGGGCAATGTGCCCTTTGGCAACTACCGTGTCAGCGATAAGCCCTATGATAAACTCGGATTTTCTATCCACAACTATTTCTTTGCCAAGGCATTGGATCAGGTTCGTCCCGGTGGTATTGTGGCCTTTGTTACCAGCCGCTATACGATGGATTCCAAGAATCCGGACGCGCGAAAGTATCTGGCACAGCGGGCAGAACTGCTGGGAGCCATTCGACTTCCCAACAACGCATTCCGCGCCAATGCCGGTACAGATGTGGTTTCGGATATCATTTTCCTGCAAAAGAGAGACCATCCCATTGATATCGAACCGGATTGGGTGCATCTGGGGCTGACATCGGAGGGTATTACCCTCAACAGCTACTTTGTTGACCACCCGGAAATGGTGCTGGGTGAGATTACAACGGAAAGCACCCAGTACAGCAAGGAAGAATGTACGGTCATTCCGATTCCGTATGCAGATCTGGGAGACCAGCTGCATGAGGCTGTGCAGCACATCGGTGGTCATTATGAAGCGCAGGAGCTGGCACCGGAGGAAGAGCTGTCCTTGCAGGGTGAAACCATTCCGGCAGACCCAAATGTAAAGAACTTCTCCTATGCGGTGGTAGATGGGGATGTTTACTTCCGTGAGAACAGCATCATGCGGAAAGCTGACCTTTCTGCGACAGCCACCGGCAGGATCAAGGGTATGGTGGAACTTCGTACCATTGTGCAGGAATTGATCGACTATCAGCTGAACGATTATCCGGAGGACGCGATTGCCCAGAAACAGCGGGAACTGAATGTGGCCTATGACCGATTCGCCGATCAGTATGGACTTATCAATTCCCGTGCAAATGCACAGGCTTTTTCGGAAGATTCGTCTTATTATCTGCTGTGCTCTCTGGAAAACGTAGACGAAAACGGCAGGCTGGAATCCAAGGCGGATATGTTCACCAAACGGACGATTCGACCGGAACGGGCTGTTACCAGCGTAGATACTCCGGCTGAAGCTCTGGCAATCTCTATCGGAGAGCGCGGCGGAGTGGATTTGCCCTATATGTCGGAGCTTTTAGGAACGCCGGGGGAATATGAAAAAATCCAGCAGGAACTGCATGGTGTCATTTTCAAAGACCCGATGACGCAGGGCGGCGAGGAAAACGGCTGGGTAACAGCTGATGAATATCTGTCCGGCAATGTCCGGGAAAAGCTCCGAGTGGCAGAACTGGCTGCGGCCTCTGACCCTGCCTTTACGGTAAATACGGAATATCTGAGAAAGGCGCAGCCGAAAGACCTGGACGCTTCAGAGATTGATGTGCGCCTTGGTGCCACATGGGTCAATCGGGATTATATCCAGCAGTTCATGGAAGAAACCTTTGAACCGCCGTTTTATCTGCGCCGGAACATCGAGGTGAAATTCTCGCCCATGACGGCAGAGTGGCAGATCACCGGCAAGAGTACACCGAGCCGGAATGATGTCCATGCCTATATGACCTACGGCACCAGCAGAGCCAACGCCTACCGGATTTTGGAGGATACGCTGAATCTGCGGGACATCCGTATCTACGATACCGTGGAGGATGCAGACGGCAAGCAGAAGCGGGTTCTGAATAAAAAGGAGACCACCCTCGCCCAGCAGAAACAGCAGGCCATTAAGGATGCGTTCCAGAACTGGGTGTGGAAAGACCCTTATCGCCGTGCGGAACTTGTGGAAAAGTATAACGAGCTGTTCAACAGTACCCGTCCCCGTGAGTACGATGGTTCCCATATCCGCTTTGGCGGCATGAATCCGGAAATCCGGCTGCGGGAACATCAGCAGAATGCCATTGCTCATGTGCTGTACGGAGGCAATACGCTGCTGGCCCACGAAGTTGGTGCCGGCAAGACCTTCGAGATGG
>CAVAXR010000184.1:0-3637 GCA_963592375.1 Oribacterium sp.
GGCCAAGTGGTTCGAGTACCGGTACTATAAGCAGCGGCCGGTGGACTTTCCGCATCTTTCCGAGCGGGTGCTGCTGCTGGTGATTCTGACCTTCGGTGAAATGATCATTGGAATTTCTGCGTACTTCGATGCGGGAGACCAGATTGTGATGAATGTCAGTGCCTTTCTTGCGGTGGTGCTAATGTTCCTGTCCTACGGCTTCTTCTATGATAATGCCTTAAACCACCACAGAGAGACCAGCGGCCTCGGATATCTTACGCGCCATGTGTTTCTGATCTGTGCCATCAATACGACGACGATTGCGCTGGAGCTTGGTGCCCGGAGAGGAGTGGACGAGGTCAGCCGGCTGATCTTCCTGATCTTCTGTATCTGTGCCTATTATGCTGTGATGCTGCTTCTGATACGTTATCGGAAGGCAGAGCTTGCGGCCACCCGGGGCATGGTCGGGATTACCGTACTCATGATGGGAATCTACAGCATCGCCATGCTCTACGCCGGCAGTACACCGATCCTTGGCTTTCTGATCACTGTGGCCTACTGCTTCCTGAACCTGCTGCTGCGCTTCTATGATTATCACCGGCAGACCGGAAAGAAATTACATTTTGGAAGTTACCTGGAATAAGAAAATCAGGGAAACGCTTTCATCGGCGTTTCCCTGATTTTTTATTTACTGTTCTCATCCTCCAGGTTTCTGGATACGGTGATCTCCTGATTCTCGATATGCTCCTTCATCAGCGCCTTGGCACGGATGATGTCACGGATACGAATGGCTTCGAGGATCTTTTCATGCTCGGAGATGAGGATGCCGCGCTTCGCCTCGTCCTTGATGTACTCGAGACGATACCGGTACATCTGTTCACGAAGGTTATTGATCATCTGCACCAGCTTGGCGTTGCCGGAGGCATTGTAGATGATGTCGTGGTAGGCTTCATCTGCTTCGGCAATCTGCATTTCCGTGCCGGACCCTACCACCTTCTTGAAGTTTTCCTCGGCCTGCCGCAGAGCTTCCAGATCCTCGTCACTGATGCGCTGACAGGCAAGATCTGTGGCCAGCTCCTCAAGTGCGCCGCGCACCTCCAGCACATCCTGCAGCGCCTTGTGGGAGATTTTGGCAACCTCGGCACCGCGTCGGGGAATCATCAGCACAAGACCCTCCAGCTCCAGCTTCCGGATCGCTTCGCGAATGGGGGTGCGGGATACGCCCAGCTTCTCCGCCAGCTGAATCTCCATCAGACGCTCGCCCGGCTGCAGCTCGCCCTTCAGAATGGCCTGCCGCAGTGTGTTGAATACAAGATCCCGAAGCGGCAGATATTCGTTCATATTTACGGTAAAATCACTCATCACATTCTTCTCCCTTGTTCTCTGTTGTTATAGGGCTCGGTCAGATAGACCTGCTTTGCCAGTGTCTTGCCGGCGCCGTAACGAAGT
Organism: Oribacterium sp.; assembly: GCA_963592375.1. Taxonomy (GTDB): domain Bacteria; phylum Bacillota; class Clostridia; order Lachnospirales; family Lachnospiraceae; genus Oribacterium. Next base: position 1,429 of record CAVAXR010000184.1, read on the forward strand.
GTCCGGTAACAATGCTCTGCCTTTTCCGGATCCCGGAAGATACCGAAGACGGTGGGACCGGAGCCGGACATCATGGCATTCATGGCGCCCTCCTCCCGCATGAGCTTCTTCAGCTCTTCAATGACCGGGTAAGCTTCGCAGGTAACGGTTTCCAGTATGTTCCCGAGACTTCCGGAAAGCGCCTTCAGATCCTGCGCCTGCAGCGCGGCAACGGCCGCCTCCACATCGGGATGCGCCTCGGGCGGACGTTCTGCCACATGCAGATTCGTATAGACATATTTTGTCGAGACGGAAATGCCGGGCTTTGCGAGAACGATCCGGCAGCGGGGCATATGCGGGAGTTCAGTCAGAACCTCGCCGATTCCCTCCGAAAGCATGGTGCCGCGCCGGAGACAGAAGGGAATATCCGCGCCCAGCCGGACGCCGCGCTTCTCAAGCTCAGCGGGACTGAGTCCCAGCCGGAAAATCCGGTTCATGCCATAGAGTACACAGGCGGCATCCGAGGAACCGCCGGCCATACCGGCGGCGACGGGAATCAGCTTGCGAAGGGACATATCCACGCCGTCATGGATTTCAAATTCATCCATGAGAAGCTTTGCGGCACGGTACATCAGATTGTTTTCGTTGACCGGCAGAAAGGGAAGATTTGTTTTCAGCCGGATTCCCGGCTGTCTGCTGCGCCGGATGTCGATATTGTCGTGCAGCCGGACAGACTGCATGATCATGCGGACATCATGATAGCCGTCCTCCCGGAGCCGAAGGACATCCAGTGACAGATTGATCTTCCCATAGGCCTGCAGTTTCAAAGCATCCATGAGACCTCCAAACAGTGCATTGTTTTGTGTATACAATTCTATATATCGGTATTTTAATCAATTCTATGTTTTTCCGCAAGTACATAAGCGTTGATTTCCTCCCAAAAACGACAGATTTATATTTTTTTCAGAAATGAGCAAAGAATACGCTATTGACAAAGGTGACAGCTTGTCACTATACTATGCACAGTCTGAAAAGTGACAGTCTGTCACTGTATGGCTTTTAGGGCAATGCGGACCGGAGAGGTATTTGGCTCCGCATCGACAGCCTGCTTTGCAATGAGGCAGCTGCCGGACAGAAAACAGGCGGATGCCTGCATCCGCAGAAGGGAGAGAAATTATGCCGAGTGAGCGTTTTCTGAAGCTCAGTGAGGAGAAGCAGAGGCGGATTCTGAAGGCGGCCGTGGATGAATTCGCACGGGTGCCCTTTGAAAATGTTTCGATCAACCAGATCATTCGGGAAGCCGACATTTCCCGGGGAAGCTTCTATACCTATTTCGAGGATAAGCGGGATCTGCTGGCCTACATTTTCACCAATAACTGGCGCCTGATGTTTTCGTCCCTTCGAGACTGTCTTCTGCAGGAGAAGGGCGATATCTGGAGGGCACTGGACCGCTGGTTCGATATGATTCTGCAGCATCGGAATGACGATGTGATTCAGCAGAATATCCGGATTCTGACCAATACAGGCTTCAATCATGAGGTTTTTCATGAACAGAGCTTTTGTGAGGAGAGGATGGAGCAGAAGGTGCATTCGGAGGAGGAATTCCGCTGGATGCTGGCACATATTGACCCGGAGGTGATGGACCTGAACCGGTCCTTCGAGGATCTGAAAACATTGTTTCAGATGCTGATCGGACTCATCATGATGTCCCTGATGGGGAGTCTTGTGCATGATGAGGATGTCGAGGAAATTCAGAGAAAGTACAGGACCGTACTGGAGTATTTCCGGTACGGAGCCTGTCCGAGAGAGAGGAGAGCAGAATGAAAAAGGGTATAAAGATTGCCATCGGTGCCGTGGTGGGCATTGCTGTCGTGGCACTGGTGGCGCAGCGCATGCTGCAGCCGGCAGAGGAGATACAGACCAAGGAGCTTCCGGCGGTGACGCTGACGCGCATCAGCCAGGGAAGCATTGCCAACAGCATTTCCCTGATGGGCACCGTGGAGCCCTCCGACACCTATGTGGTGATGCCGAAGGTGGCCGGAGAGGTGCTGGAGTGCTATGTGGAGAACGGCCAGTTTGTGCATAAGGGCGATGCCCTCGTGAAGCTGGACAACCAGAAGCAGATCGATGCGGCGAAGTATACGCTGGAGCAGGCCCAGGTCAGTGCAAAGACAGCCGGGGATGCGCTGAACCGGATGACGCCCCTCTATGAGGCCGGAGACATTTCCGC
>CAVAXR010000185.1:0-3602 GCA_963592375.1 Oribacterium sp.
CCATGGTGCTGACCTCTGTAGGACTTCCGGTGGACGGCATTGCGCTGGTGGCCGGTATTGACCGTGTCTTCGACATGGGCCGAACCGTCGTGAACATCACCGGCGATGCCTCCTGCGCGATTGTCGTGTCCCGCATGGACAGCAAGCGGAAGTAAAAAACGTCCGCACAGGTACAGCGGTGCGGGTCGAGCTACATAGGGAAATGCCTTCATAAGAACAGCCGGGCCGATTCGAGAGAGAATCGGCCCGGCTGGTTATTGTATATTTATTCTGTGCTTAATATTTTTGCGTAATCTCTGCCACTGTAGATTACGCGGTCTATATAAACAATCGACTCATATCCAATACGGTAAAAGGCTATATAACGTTTGAATGAAACATAACGATAACCACTGTCTAAAGCATTGTCGAATTCCAGCCGGGCCCCGGCTTCGGGAAAATCGGACAGATAGTCTATTTTATCCATGATCCCATTTACAGTGTTTGCGGCAGCAGTTGGATTATGAAGATTGTTTTTTATATAATTCCATATCTCATCGAGATCCTGTAAGGCGCGCTGGGAGTATTCTACTTTATTTTTCATTCGAACGCTCCCGGAAGTGATTTCTGACGTCCTCGGATGAAACCCAGCCTTCTTCCTCGCCGGACCTCCGACCGTCGGATAGTTCACACATCAATCGTAATTGCAGACGCATTTTTTCATATTTTTCAGCTTTTTCAGCGAGCGCTTCCTGTTCATCGATATTCATCACAGCGTAGCATCCGCGACCGTTTTTGGTTAGATACAGTGGCTTTCCGATTTGAACAGTTTCCAGAACAGACGCATAATTTCGCAAGTCGGAAATGGGTTTGATATTTGGCATGATGCAGTCCTTTCGTCGTTGTCTTTAGGGGAACGTTGAATAAATCAGCATTTCCTCAGCTATGTGCTTTGACCTATAAATAGCATAATTTGCCGTGCAATTCAACGACATATTTGATGATTGATTTCGTGGATGTCACCTGTTTTCCTTCAGCAACTCCATGGGATCACACTGCAATACCGTGACGATGGCACGAAACTGGGAGGCTTTGATATGCTGGGTGTTGGCCTCGATTTTACTGAGACTAAAGACATTGAGATCCGCCCCCAGAAGATTGACGGCGCAGATCAGTTCGTTTGCTTTCATATTCCGGGCTTTTCGAAGACGGCGGATATTCGAACCGATCTGTATTTGTTCATCATTTTTGATTCGGGATTCCAATTCCACCACACGCTTCCTTAAACACAAACAAATCAGAAAATTGCTTAAACAAGCAAGTTTTTATTTATCCTATGTATAATCCGTGCTATAATGTTGCTTGTTTGAGCAACTAATTCTGATTTTTATCTAACGGTCTTGCCGATGGTCTGGCGACGGGGCGTGCGTTAGATGGATAGGGTGAGGGAAGATGGCTTTTAATTCACTTCGTTTTCTAATCTTTTTTCCGGTGGTTCTGCTGCTGTATTACGGCATACCGGGAAAGTGGAAGAATGTCTGGCTGCTGGTCTGCAGCTATTTTTTTTATGCCTGCTGGAATGTGCGCTACTGCCTGGTGCTGTTGCTTTGCACACTGTTGAGTTACCTGGCGGCACTCATTGTGGAGGGGCGGACAGAAAATGCAGCGTTCAAGAAAAAGGTCTTCATTCTGGGCATACTTTCTCTTGTGGGAATGCTTTCGATATTCAAGTACACAAACTTCGCGCTGCAGAATCTGTCAGCGCTACTGGAGAAGCTTGGCATGTCGGCACTGCCACAGCTGGACATTGTGATGCCGGTCGGCATTTCTTTCTTTACATTTCAGGCACTTGGGTATCTTATCGATGTCTATTCCGGGAAAATGTCGGCGGAGCGCAGCTTTGTGACCTATGCACTCTTTGTGTCGTTTTTTCCGCAGCTTCTGTCGGGACCGATCGGCAGCGCAGGCAAGCTTCTTCCGCAATACCGTCATCTTCAGGCGAAGACATTTTCCTATGAGAAGGTGCGGGACGGCTTTCTGCAGATGCTTTGGGGCTTTTTTCTGAAGCTTGTGATTTCGGACCGGGCGGCATCGCTGGTGGCGACAGTTTACGGTGACTATCACAGCTTTACCGGCATGCAGATTATGTTTGCAACGGTGGTTTACGGTGCGCAGATTTACTGCGATTTCTACGGATATTCCTCTATGGCGATTGGTGCGGCGGAGATGCTCGGCATCGAATTGCCGGAAAACTTTGACACTCCGTATCTGGCAGCTTCCGTGCAGGAATTCTGGCGGAGATGGCATATGTCGCTGAGCTCGTGGCTTCGGGATTACATCTATTTTCCGTTGGGCGGCAGCAGGTGTTCGAAGGTACGGCATTACCTCAATATTCTGATCGTGTTTCTGGTGAGCGGGCTTTGGCACGGCGCGAAATGGTCTTTTGTTGCTTGGGGCATTCTGCATGGCATGTATCAGGTGGCGGGTAATGTCTTCGCGCCGTACAGAAGGAAGCTGTGCGAAAAGCTGGGCATTCGTACAGATACGGGCGTTGTCCATTCTGGGAGGATTTTTGTGACCTTCGTGCTGGTGGATTTTGCGTGGCTGTTCTTCCGAGCCGACGGATTTATGAATGCACTCAGAATGTGCAAACGGATCATACTGGAGCTGCATCCGTTGAGCCTGATGAACGGACGGATTTATGAGCTGGGGCTGGATCGCATGAATCTCCGGCTGATGCTTTACGGCATCGCTTTTCTGCTGCTGACGGACATCCTGCATTATCGTGGTGTGAAGCTGCGGACATGGCTTGCGCAGCAGAACTGGCTGTTCCGGGAACTGGCGGCTGTCGGCGGCATGCTGTTTATTTTGGTGTTTGGAATCTGGGGGAATGCGTACAATGCGTCAAGCTTCATCTATTTTCAATTCTAAGGCAAAGCGGGCAATCAGTGTTGTTCTGGCAATTTCTCTGTTTATGACCGGCATATGGTTTCTGAACCGAGTATTTCTGCGGGACAGCAGCCGCTATAAGTATAAGCCATTTCTGGAGGAGAATACGGATTATGATGTGCTGTTTTTTGGCACCAGCCACGTAATCAACGGTATCTTTCCGATGCAGCTCTGGAATGACTACGGGATTACATCCTATAATTTCGGAGGACATGCGAATTCTATTGCTGCGGCCTACTGGTCTATGGTAAATGCGGTAGAGATTCACAAGCCGAAGGTGGCGGTATTGGACGTACTTGGAGCGGGGGCTCAAACTGCGGCAATGGACATCAGTTATGCCCATCTTTCCTTTGATGCATTTCCGCTGAGCCTGAATAAGGTCAGGGCAGCATCGGACATCTTTTCGGGAGACAGACAGAGCAGAAATGAACTGATCCTTCCGCTGAGCATTTATCACAATCGCTGGACGGAGTTCAATTCGGATATGTTAAAGGCCGGCTTCGGAAAGTCGGACGCCAGCCGGGAGAAGGGCGCGGAATCCCGCATTGCGGTGGCCGAGCCGGCGAAGATGCAGCGTATTGATGAAGCAGAAATGCTGACTGAGGAAACAGTCGGGTTGCAGTACATCAGGAAATTTATAGAGTATTGCCGGGCCGAAGACATTGAGCCGGTAC
>CAVAXR010000186.1:0-3594 GCA_963592375.1 Oribacterium sp.
GCGCAGACCTGGGTAGAGAATATGAACCGGCAGATGGAAAGCATGAACACCTCCAGCGGATTGAAGCTTCGTCTTCGCTGGCGCAGCAAGACGGCAGAAAGCGAGAGCCAGATGGATACCGCGGAGCTCGTGGAGCTGCTGCGGAAGGATTATCGTTCCATGCGGGAGGAAGAGGCAGCCCGGCTCAGCCAGCATTTCCGCTCCAAGGTAGAGGAGTCGCGGCGGATCGCCCAGGACAGCGGCGGTGCCGCCTCCTTCTATCAGGTTATGCAGGATGCGCTGGATTACCGGAAGTGGTTCGAATTCCAGCTTTTCTGTGAGAAAGCGGGAGAGCGCCAGAAGGAGCTGACAAACAGTGTATTCGGCACCTTTTCCGGCGGTGAGAAGGCCATGTCCATGTACGTGCCGCTGTTTTCTGCAGTGACTGCAAAGTACCGCGGTGCGCGGCCGGATGCCCCGCAGATCATCTCGCTGGATGAGGCCTTTGCCGGTGTCGACAACCGGAATATCCGGGATATGTTCCGCCTGATGCGGGAGTTCGGCTTCGACTTCATTATCAACTCCCAGGTGCTCTGGGGAGATGCGGATACGCTGGATGCGCTGGCCATCTATGAACTGCTGCGGCCCAACAATGCGAAGTTTGTGACCGCACTGGCCTTCCGCTGGAACGGACACACGCGAGAGCTAATGGAGGATGGGAAGATTGAAGAATGACGAGACACTGCTGCGGGAGGCCCTGGCATATTTCCGCAGCATGCCGGTCTTTGAGCGCCTGCTGGAGGGCTTCTGCGAGAAGTTCCGTTCCTACGGGGAATTCTGCGGCAGCATCCGCCTGAACATCCGGAGTGAAGAGGAACGGGAGGCGCTGGAGGGCTTTTTTGCGCGAAGCTACCGGGGACAGAAGTTTGCGTCTGTTTCCGCCGTGACATTTCGCAGGGCGCTGCAGGACACGCGCTTTTCTGTGCTTACGCCGGAGACACTGCTGCAGAGCTTTGCAGGCGGCGAACTGCAGGGAAAACGCGCTGAAGCAGAGAGCAGAAAGCTGCTGGAGCGAAGGATCTGGCAGGACTGTATCTCCGAGGTACAGACGGCAGTGCAGCGCCCATCTGGAGAACGTCTCCTAAAGAAGCTTTGGGAAATGTCTTCGGTGGAACAGATGATAGAAACGGATGAGAATTTCGCGGCGCTGCAGAAGCAGCTGGAAAAATCTGCTTTTCGGGGAGAAAGCGGGGAAGACATGTGGCGAAAAGCGCTGCGGCGCCAGCTCATGATATGTATTCGGGCGCTGGCACTTCTCGACCGGCTGAAATCGGAGCAGCGGCTGCAGTATCTGCCGGCCTTTGCGGCGGAATTATCGGGAGACCCGCATTTTCTTGATCAGGGGACTGAAGGAGAACGGCTTCTGCAGCTTCTGCTTCGCTGGAACCTGCGGAGCTATGGCATGTGCGCACAGCCGTCATTTGCCGAAGAACGGGAAACAGACGGAACAGAGGAACAGGCAGAGACCAAGGCAGCGCCGGCAATGGCACGACAGGAGCTGTATCTTTCGGCGGGACTGCTGCTGGATGACGTTTCGAACTATGCCATGCTCTGCGGAGTACGCGCCTTCTGCCGAGACGGACGGGAGCACGGCGGCATGGCGGGCTTCGCCGAGACCGGTGAGCCGGTGAATGTGCCGCTGTCGGTCATTGCAGGCTGGAAGGAAATCCTCTGTGGGCCGGACGGCCTCTGGATTGTGGAAAATCCGGTGGTCTATGCGGTGCTGGCGGAGCACTGGCGGGGCCGCCGGTCGCTGATGTGCATGAACGGGCAGCCGCGGCTCAGTGCGCTGCTGATCCTGCGGCTTCTGAAGAAAAGCGGAACAGCGGTGCACTATGCCGGGGACTTTGACCCGGAGGGGCTGCTGATCGCAGAACGTGTGCAGAGCTGTCTTGCAGAAGGACAGCTGCACCTCTGGCATATGTCCGAAGCAGACTATGCGGAGGCACGATCGGAGAAACGGATTTCAGAAAAACGTCTGCGCATGCTGGAGCGGCTGCGGGATCCGCAGCTTCTGAGAACGGCAGAGGCCATCCGGTCCTGCGGCTGTGCCGGCTACCAGGAAAATATTCTGACAGCCTACCTTGAAGATACTGTGCGTTAAGCCGCAATGTGAAGTGCAAATAAATTTCAAAAAACCTTAAAAGCTGTGTCTGTTCTGTGTCTTTTCATGTGCTAGACTGTGGCCATAAAACAAAAACAAAACAAACAGAACAACATACATCGAACAAACACAGGAGGTAAGAAAATGTCAAAGAAAACATTAGAAGAGATTCTCAGAGAGGTAGCGGAAAAGACAGCCGAGGCGCAGAGAATGGCCGCAGAGGCAGATGAGAATGTACGGCAGCTGGATGCAGAGTGGGCCGCAGAGAAAGATGCAGAGAAGGCAGCCGAGGCCAGAAGAAAGGCAGCAGAGAAGGCAGCCGAGGCCAGAAGAAGAGCAGCGGAGAAGGCAGCCGAGGCCAGAAGAAGAGCAGCAGAGAAGGCCGCTGAGGCCAGAAGAAAGGCAGAGGAGAAGAGGCTCCAGCAGGAGATCAAGGCGGCCAAGGCGAAGGCCATGAAGATCGCTGCAGCCGAGAAAAAGCGTAAGGAGAAGGATTTTGAAAAGTTCCTGAAGCAGATTGCGCAGATGAGAAATCAGAAGGAAGCGAACAAACAGAGCAAGGTCATGAAGTCAGCTGCAAAGAAGGCGGTGGTACTGAAGAAGACAGCAACAAAGAAGTGGGTGCCGGACTTTGTAAGACTTGGATGGGACAAGGCTATGTGGGAGGAAAAGGCAGCGGCAGCACGGAAGAGGGAAAATCATACCTGGACAGTGATCAGCAGAAAGGCACAGCCCAAGAAGGAAGTCGATAACAAAGCTGAGGTCAAGCAGCCGGCAGCAGCCCCGAAGAAGGCAGACAACACGTGGGTAGTGATCAGCAAAAAGGCACAGCCCAAGAAGGAAAACGACGCTTGGGTAGTGATTAACAAAAAGGCGGCAGCCCCGAAGAAGGAGCAGATCGATTATGCAAAGCTTCAGAAGCAGGTGCAGCAGCCGGAGGCTTCTAAGCAGACAAAGCAGAAGATCACGATGAGTCAGGTCAATGCAAAGCTGCTGGCGAGAAACAAAAAGGCAGCGACAGCGGAAGAGATCAGCCAGATCAGAAGCAAGTCGGATAAAATGCCGGTAAGCAGAAAAATGGAGATTCTGAATGCTTTGAAGGAAGCTCAGAATGACCGTAAGAAGGCAAGCGTAAGAAAAGGCGCCCAGATCTATGCGAACAAGCTCGCAAATCAGAAGGCAAAAAAGGCAAGCGTAATGGCCTGATACTAAAAGGGGAACAGAAAAAGGAGGAGTCGGGTTCCGGCTCCTCCTTTTGTGTGCGTCAGACAGCGCATAAATAAATGAAGTACGCTGCATATCCCAGCAGCATCACAAGGCCGCAGGGCCTTCTGAGCTCCCTGTGCTTAAAGGTTCCGATCCATAAAAGCAGACCGGCTGCAGCGGCGATGAGCGTATCCACGATGAATTTGCCCTCAAAGGGTACAGAGCAAATGAGGGCTGTGCTGCCG
>CAVAXR010000187.1:0-3582 GCA_963592375.1 Oribacterium sp.
CCTTAGCACATCCCTGATTCCGGCAGATAAAACGCAGAATGCGAATTCCGTCATTTGGTGTAAGCATGTTACTATAATTTTAAGGAGCACAAGGATGGCAGGTCTGGGAACGATGATCAACTGTCTGGCTATTATAGCCGGGGCAATGATTGGCACTTTTACAGGTAATTTTTTCAAGCAAAGTCAGGCCGACAGCTTAAACAAGGCCTGCGGCGTATCTGTTTTGTTTATCGGAATAGCCGGCGCCATGGAGGGAATGCTCAGCATAAATAATGGTGCCCTTGCAAGTGGTAAGTCTATGCTGCTTACTCTCGCACTTGCAATAGGCACCATCATAGGTGAGCTCATTGGTATAGAACACGGCTTTGAAGTTTTCGGACAGTGGCTAAAGGCAAAAACCGGGAATGCGCAGGATAAGGGCTTCGTGGATGCCTTTGTGACGGCATCTCTTACCGTTTCCATTGGGGCCATGGCCATTGTCGGCGCCATACAGGATGGCCTGCTGCATGATTACTCCACCCTTGCCGTGAAGTCTGTACTCGATTTCATTATCATAGCGGTAATGACCGCTTCTATGGGAAAGGGCTGCGGCTTCTCTGCCATTCCGGTGCTCGTCATCGAAGGTGCCGTAACTCTTCTGGCCGGGCTGATGGCTCCGATTATGACAGAAGCCGCAATCGCCTATTTGTCCTTTATTGGCTCTGCCCTCATTTTTTGTATCGGTATTAATTTGATCTGGGGCAAAAAAATCAACGTCGCCAATATGCTGCCGTCTCTTGTTCTTGCTGTGATCGCGGCATATCTGCCCGTCGCCTGGTAAGCCCGGCCGGCAGCTCACGCAGACGCAGATAGCCAGCGGAATCTTTCTTGCGCTGATCGCTTATTTCCCGGCTTCTGTGCTTTCCGCAGTACTCTCCTGCTTCTCATCGGGCTTCTCGGGAGGATTTCCCTGATCCGCACCGGGCTTTTCGTCTGGCGCATCTGCCGGTTTCTCTCCATCCTTCGGCGCATCTGCCGGCTTTTCGCCGTCCTTTCCATCCGGAGCCGGTCCCTTCTTGTCGCCGTCCTTTCCGTCATCCTCCGGCTTTTCAGGCTTCTCGCCGTCCGGTGCCTGTCCCGGCTTTCCGTCCTTCTCCGGACCGCCCTTGCCGTTTCCGGCCTCCGGCGGCATTTCCGGCTGACCGCTGCCGTGGCTCTCATAGACCACTGTCTCAATGGCCTCGCCGCTGGATGCGGTTCCCTCAGTATATTCCACGCCGTTTACCGTCAGCGTATAGCCGTTCAGCTTGACAGCAGCCTTTCCGCAGGTCAGACCGGAAATCTCCGTGTCTCCGGTCAGGGTCCAGCCGGCGTCATCACTGAGCTCCACATAGACCTTTCCGGCATTTTCGATCTTTCCGGTGAAATCCGAGCTTCCGGTCAGATACAGGTTCAGATTGGAGTTTTCATCTACCGTAACGGTACCCTCGAGAGACTGATCCTTCGCATTCAGCGTCACCTGCCCGCCGTTTTCGCCTTCATTTCCCCAGCCCTCCGCCTGGATCCGCAGAAGGTCATCGGTGGCGTAATTCAGCGCCACATTGTCGAGGTTGATCTCTGCCACAGTATTGGTCACGAAGAACATGCCGGCATTCTTTGACGTCAGCGTGCCGCCGTTCATGGTGAAGCTGCTCCTGCCGTCCTCCGCGTCGCCGGACATGGACTGATACAGCATCACCGCCTGCAGAAGATCCGTCTTGTCGCTGTTCTGCACCGTGTTGTCGCCGGTCACGTCACAGTCATTGAGCGTCACAGAATTCTTGCCCTCCACCACGACAGCCTGCGCCGCGTTGGAAACGAGCGTCGCATTGTTTGCGGTAATGTCGGCGGTGCTGTAGATCGCGGGGGAGCCGGAGCCGTTGGTTTCGTAGGTACCGTTGTTTACGGTAATGCTTCCGCCGCCGCGGTCACTGCGGATGGCTGCACTGGAGCCGCCCTGGGTTGTGATGTCCAGATTGTCCGCCGTCAGCGTACCGCCGCCGGTGACCATGATGCCGCCGGAGTTATGCTCTGTGGTGGTAATGGTGGAATCGCTGATGTTGATGTTGCTGCCCTCACCGTAGGAGAAGACGGCATTTCCATACGCCGCCTGGGAATCGATCCTTGCGTTCGTGATTTCCAGCGAGCCGCCGTTCTGTGCGATCACGGCAGCATTTGTGCCGTAGAAATCCGCCTCGTCGCCTTCCTCGCTGTCGCCGGCCTTTGTGACGGAAATATTATCATAGGATGCCTCGAAGCCGTCTGCATCAATGGCATGCTCGCCGGCCTCTGCAGCGGAATACTGATCGCCTGTGCCGCGTTCATTTTCATTCGATGCATCTGCCGGCTCAGTGGCTGCAGCTGCTGCTTCTGTCGCTGCTGCGGTCGTCGAAGCTGTGCTGCCGCTTCCGCAGGCGGTCAGGGAAAGGGAAAGGGCCGCGAGCATTGCGGTGCTGATACGTCTTCTCATAAAATTTTCTCCTCTCTTGTCTTAAGATGGGCCTAAGTCTACAGAAGAGCTGTGTTTAAACCGTGTTCAATTTGCGAAGAAATCGTGAAGTCCTATGCTATCCCAGCGCCACATCCATGGCCATCATCAGGCTGAAGCCCACCGCAAAAAAGATGGTGCCGATATCCGAATGGTGTCCCTGCGACATTTCCGGAATCAGCTCCTCCACCACCACATACAGCATGGCCCCGGCCGCAAAGCTCAGGAGATACGGAAGCAGCGGCACCACAAGCTGCACGCCCAGGATGGTCAGCACCGCACCGATCGGCTCCACAATCCCGGACAGCACACCGCTGGCGAAGGCCTTCCCCTTGCTTTCTCCCTCTGCCCGCAGCGGCAGGGAAATGATGGCGCCCTCCGGGAAATTCTGAATGGCGATACCGAGAGACAGCGCCAGTGCACTCGCCGCCGTGATCTGTGTGCCTCCCGCAAGATAACCGGCATACATGACGCCCACCGCCATTCCCTCCGGAATATTGTGCAGGGTCACCGCCAGTACCATCATCGTGGTGCGTTCCAGGCTGGTTTTCGGGCCCTCTGCCTCCGTGCTTCCCGCATGCAGATGCGGAATCAGATGATCGAGAGCAAACAGAAAGAGGATGCCGATCCAAAATCCCGCAAAGGCCGGCACAAAGGACCAGCTTCCCCAGTCACGCACCTGCTCCATGGCAGGCATCAGAAGACTCCAGACAGAGGCTGCCACCATCACGCCCGCAGCAAAGCCCGTCAGGGAACGCTGCACCAGATCCCCCAGCGCCCGCTTCATAAAGAAAACGCAGGCCGCGCCCAGGCTCGTTCCCAGAAAGGGAATGAGGAGCCCCAACATTGTACTCTTCAGCATATGCTATAATTCTCCTTGGATTATTTTTATGTAGTTAGTTATATCTAACTCCTTGTCCGGAATTATAGCATATTCCCTTCCAAATGTAAAAGCATCATCAAGCAGAAGCCCGGAGAAAAGCATTCCGCGCCCGAAGACATTTTCCTGAAAAACTGAAGACGCGCGAAACGGCAGCACCTGAATTTCAGCCGTGGGAAAGCCGACGCCTCAGCAC
>CAVAXR010000188.1:0-3578 GCA_963592375.1 Oribacterium sp.
CTTCACGAGTTTAGTGAATTTTTCGATGATCTCCTTCTCGACCGGTGCGATGTGAGTCGTGCCTGTGGTCCTGCCGCCGCCGCGCTTGGCGTGGCCGTTCTCCAGCAGATGCGGGAGCCCTGGCATCGAACTGTGAAGCGTCACGGTTGTACCCAGGCGCGTCGTCTCGGTGGTCGACTTCCAGCTCTTGGCATATTTACCCGTGCCGCCGAAGCTGCTCTTCGAGTTTGCCTTCAGGGCCTTCACGCCTTCTTTGCCGACTTTGACGGTCGCCTCGTTCACATCCTTCTCGACTCCTTCAACATAGTCCTCCAGGATCTTCTCGATCGCACTGTCAAGCTTTTCAATCGTTGTCTTCTTCGCCATTGATGCCCCCCTTCTGCTCGCAATGGAGCTCGATGAGATCAATGGCCGGTGGATAGGTTCTGTAGACCGAGAGCCTCTGGCCCTTGTACTCTACGACCTCTTCGCCGTTGTACCTTCTCGCCGGGATCGTGATGGTTATGTCTGACGCTTTAAGGCCAGCGCGCCCGGCCTCGAAGAACTCGGACTGGGTCGTGCCGGTTATGTCAGCCCGGACCTTGTTCCTGGTCTCCGTCTTGCGCCTGACTCCATAGTCATCCGTTGAGTAGGTTGTGCTTATAAGATAGACGACGCCGGTCCAGCTCACACGCTTTTCCTCAGCTCATCAAGCTGCAGCTGATACTCGTCCAGGTTATCTGCGCTGTCGCGGTTCGTGTACGAAAACTTCCAGCGGACGAAGGACTGGATGCAGCCCTTCACCCCTGGATTGTCCTCGTCATTTGCCGTGTCAGTGTCCACACCCTTCTGTATCATATCTGCGCGCGCCTGCTCGATGTAGTCTTCCAGGAGCTGATCCATGGCTTCGTCTGATGTGTCACCTGGCTCGCGCCTGATTGTTGCGAAGCCGATGCGATCCAAATAGTCAGAGCTTACTGCCATGATCTACCTCCTGCCTTAGGCCTGAGTGATCTTTGTCATACCGCTCTTAGCGCAGAGGTCTGCGTTTGCAGTCTGAATGCCACGGTATGCGATCTGGTTCTTTGTGAAGCGAACGCTCTCGTCAGTTTCGATTGCGTACTGATCCCACAGAGGAAGCTCAATAGTCTGAGGCTGGCCATAGATCTGTGTGCCATCAGCGAGCTTGTCAGTGATGCTGAATGCTACAGAGATGCCACCTTCGGAGATGGATCCGTTGAGCTTAGCCTCATCAGTGAAGCTGATGTCGTAGAGGGCCTTCTTCTCGTTTGTTCCGCGAACCTTGCCGAGCTCGATCAGGTCGCCCTGAGTTAGGTAGAGCTTGCAAGCCCCTTTGCCTGCGATTGCCTTGTGACCTAGTACGATAGATCTAAGGTAGTCGGCACCGAATGCTACAACAGAAGAGTCAAGCAAGTCAGAAGCAAGGACTGCAGTGAAGATCTTAGCCTCTGCCTTAGCACGGAGAGAAAGAAGTGCGTCCTTCTCGAGCTCTGCTAAGTAGTTGAGCGGAGAAACCTTTGCTACCTGCTTAGAGATGTAACCTACAACGCCCCACTCTGCAGGGTTGATTGTTACATATCCGAAGTCTGCCTCAGACTCAGAGATCTCATCTCCGTCTGTTACATCAGAAGCAGCTGCTCCGGACTTCTTGTATGCTACAGTGTAGGCTCCGTTTCCGGTGAGCACTACGGCCTTTACATCATCAACGATGGAAGATGCTCCCTCCGCCATTCCGTTGATGCCGTCTACCTTAGTAGGCTTTGCGATGGTGCCGGTGCTGAGTACAGCTGCACGCATCTCGATCTTGTGAGTGTCTACGAGAGACTGTGCTCTCTGCTCGTTTTCTGTCATATTCTGACCTCCTTCATTCTCCTGAGGAACTAACTGGCCAGTCTTGAGCTGGTCCTTGAGGGACATCTTTGCACGGATCTCCTTCTCTTCAGTTCCGAGTGTTCTTGCTTCCTCCTGGATCTCGCTCACGCGCTCAGGAGTGATCTCAACGCCGTCAAGCTCAGCTCTGAGCTCTTCCTTGCGTGCCTCGATCTCTTTGATTCTTTCAGCCATTTCTGTCATTTGTTTGTACCTCCTTAATCGGTATATGGTTATAGGGAGAGCAGTGCGATGGCTTTCGCTTTTTCTGCTTCCATTTTCGCACGCTCTTCCTGTCTCTCCGCTTTGAGCTGAGCGATCAATCCGTCGCTATAGCTGCGTGCTGATATATCGGTCCCATCGTTGGCCGGGATGCTTACTGCAGAAACATCGTAGAGTTTTCCGACCTTTGTGATGGTACGCAATATCAAGGTTGTGTGGTCTTCGCTGTTGTCAATTCTTTCGACCTTATCCTCGGCTACAGTGAAGCCGAAGCTCATACGGTCAGTATAGCCGTCCTGGATCTCCTGGTAGAGCTTGCGGCCCTCCTCGGTTCCTCCCAGGTTAGCTCTGACAAAAAGACCGGCGTCATCAGTTCCGACCTCGAGCGTCTTGTTGCGGGTTCTTGCGAACACGCGGCCCTCGTGATTGTACTGGAAGATGACATCCTGCAAGTCACACTCGTCGAATGCAGCAGGATCCACCTGCTCGTCGATGCGGTACTCACCATCGTCATAGAGTGTGTATGGCTGGCTAAAGGTTGAGGCATGACCTTCCACGATCATCTCGCGGTCTTCGCCTTCCTTCTGCTCTTCTGTTTTAATTCTTAAAAGCTCAGCAGTGGGTCTGTACTGTCTGCCCTCTGTGATCTTCTTCAGTAGCTTTTCATTTTCCATCGTTTTGATCTCCTTCCTGCTGGTTCTCATCTCCGGATCCAGCGGTGCCGCCACCTTCCTGACCGGTTTGGTACTGCGACTGGTCGCTTGCTTTGACATAATTAAGAGACACGAGCCTCTCGTCTCCGTCTTCTACCGGCGCATATCCTAACAGCTCTCTGTACTCATTCGGAGTAAGAAGGCCCAGGTCCTTCGTGTTAGCCACGATCATGAGCTTAGTGTTCCAGCTGGCTCCGGTTGCAGCTCCGCTTGTCACGATCATGCAGGATCCAAAGGCCTGCTCCTTCCTCGTGAAGAGTGCGGATGTGAAGGCCTCGGCCATCTCTTCCCAGACAGGCTCGACGATGCTGTCGAAGTAGTTCTGCATCACCTGCTCTGTGGCTGTATTGTTTACGACTTCGACCGGTGTCCTCCAGTATGTGTACACTCTCTCAGTGATCTGCTTCTGCTGTGCAGCGTTTGCGGTCCAAGCGCTTACATTGAGCGCGGTGTAATCTTCGGTAGCGTCCAGTGCTACGATGCCGCCATTCTTGGCTGCCTTCTCCATGCGGTCAATGAAGTCCTGTTGAGCTTTCTCGACTGAGTCGCTGGCCAGCATGGCCTTCTTCTGACGGAGGAGCCCGTGGATCTTGTTCGAGATCTGGACAGCCTGCTTGAGTCCTTCGTCCAGGTCCTCGACCATCTCTAGGGAAGTCTTGACTGCATCGTTACCTTGTCCGGTATAGCCCACGCCGTTGTACTTCCTGCGGAGGACCACAAGATCCTCAAGCGGCAGACAGTAGCGGGTGCCGTCCATGTCAGTGAACTCTACAG
>CAVAXR010000189.1:0-3555 GCA_963592375.1 Oribacterium sp.
GGGCACCGCAAGGAGCAGCACCGGGCCGTCCACCGCCCGCATGGCTGCAAGCTGCTGTTCGTTCAGCTGAATCTGATATTTTTTTATAAATTCCTGTTCTGTCATCATAGGAGCAGTATACAAAATTGAACGGCGCTGCGCAAGAAAGTGCATCAAAAAAAGCCGTCGCTGCTTGACGGCTTTGAATCTGCTTTTATGGAAACAGCAGCCTATAGAAAAGCTCCAGCCCACCGGTGAGAAGCATCACAAGCACGGGATCCAGCTTTGTAAGCCGCAAAAGAAGCAGCGCCAGCAGGAACCAGAGAAGCGCCCGGATATGGAGGTCCGAAACACTGCGAATCATCCAGCCGTTTTCCAGCACGGCCGGAATCAGAATGGAAAGTCCCGCACCGAGGATCATGGCGACCACTGCCGGCCGCAGCAGCCGGAGTATCCCCTGCATCAGGCTAAGCTTCCGGTAGCGCGCATACAGCCAGGCAAGTCCTGTTACGAAAATGCAGGAGGGCAGACAGCAGCCGGCGGTTGCAATGACAGCGCCCGGCACCCCTGCCACGAGGTTTCCCACAAAGCTCGCTGCATTCACGGCAATGGGGCCCGGCGTCATTTGCGAAATGGTGACGAGATCTGTAAACTCCGACAGGCTCATCCAGTGATAGCGATCAATAACCTGTGCCTGAATCAGCGGCATAGCGGCATAGCCGCCGCCGAAGCTGAAGGCCCCGATCTGCAGGAAGGCAAGAAAGAGCTGAAGGTAAATCATACACCTCTCCTTTCCCGGAGGATCGTCTGTACCGCGCCCAGCGCCGCAGCAGCGAGAATGATGAATACCACATTCACACCAAACACATAGTTCGCAAGGAAGCTTGCCAGCATGATAATAAGAAGCAAAGGGTCCCGCTCCCTTGCAATGCCGCTTGCCATGTCATAGACCACCGACAGAATGACCGCACTGACGCCGCTCTTCATGCCGGAAAGCATGGCCTGTACGGCGAAGCTTTCCTGAAATGCCCGATAAAAAAGCGAAATGGCCGTCAGAATGACAAAGGGCGGCAGCACCGCGCCCAGCACGGAAACCAGCACCCCCGAAAGGCCGGCCAGACGATAGCCGATGACGATTGCACCGTTCACCGCAATCGCGCCCGGTGACGACTGGGCAATGGCCACGAGATCCAGCATCTCCTCTTCCTCTACCCAGTGCAGCTCATCCACAAATTTCTTTTTCAATAAGGAGACGATCACATAACCGCCGCCGAAGGTAAATGCACTGAGATATAAGGTCGAAAAAAACAGCCTGCGCAGCCGTTCTGTCCGACCCGCAGGCTCATTCTTTGGCACCGCCTTCATTTTCCTCATCCTCAGTCGAGCTGTGCGATGGCATCGACAGTCTTCTGATAGGCTTCCGCCACCTTCTCATAGTAAGGCTCGTAACCATCCAGTACCCGGCCGCGAAGCTTCTCGGTCAATGCAGAGCTCACCTCATAAAGGGCATCAAATCCTAGGTTAACGCAGACGCCCTTCAGTGTGTGGGCAGCGCGAAATGCCTTCTCGGCATCTCCCTCGGCAAGCCCCTGCTGAAGCTCCGCAAAGCTGCCATCCTCCGGAAACTTCCTGGCAAATTTGATGATGAAGGCCTCGCTGCGCAGCCGATTCAGCACCTCCTGATAGTTGCCGCCCATCGCAGCATAACACTCCTGTATATTCATATTCCTGTCCTCTCTCCCTTACATTTGCCTAGGTGCTTTTCCCGTGGTGGGTGTTTACCCCCCCACTTTCGTAAAAAGCGCTTCATTTGTGCCGTTTTTAATTGCAGACTTGATTTTATCCGAGGCCTCATCCATAAAATGCTGCTGGGAGCTCTCGTAATAGCTCAATTCCCAGGATTCCCGGTCCTCATCATTCCGGTTCTCCTGCCGGTCATGCAGATTCTCCTTCAGCCGATCGGCAACGTCCCCGAGACATTCCAGCAGAAGTGGATTGAAAGCACCGCATTCTCCGTTCCGGATCATTTCAATCGCCTGCTCATGGGTAAAGGCCGGCTTGTAGACGCGCTCACTGGTCAGGGCGTCGTAAACATCCGCCACACTGACCACCTGTGCAGAGATAGGGATTTCCTCCCCCTTCAGTCCGTCCGGATAGCCTCTTCCGTCGTAACGTTCATGGTGCCAGCGGCAAATCTCATAGGCCACCTTTACCAGCTCCTCATCCTGATAGATCTCCAGCTTATCCAGCATCCCGGCACCGATCACCGTATGCTGCTTCATAACCTCAAATTCGTCCTTTGTCAGCCTTCCCGGCTTGTTGAGAATCTCTCCCGGGATACCGATTTTTCCGATATCATGCAGTGCCGAGGCCGTGGTAATCAGCAGCCGTTCAAACCAGCTTATCGCATACCGGTCTGTTTTCTGTACCAACCTCTCCAGGAGCATGCTTGTGATCATATTAATATGAAGAATATGCGGACCGCTCTCACCATTCTGGGCACCCATAATCTGGCTGAGAATCGAGATCATAATCCGGTTGTTCTTTTCCTTCTCATAAATCTGATTCGTCACCAGCGACAAAAGACGTTTCTGCTTCGCGTAGAGCATGATGGTATTCAGTACACGCCTGTGCACGATCTGCGCATCAAAGGGTCTGCTGATGTAGTCGGAGGCGCCCAGATCATAGGCCCGCCGGATCACGCTCTGTGAATCTTCACTGGAAATCATGATGACCGGAAGCGACTCCATCATGTCGTTCCGCTTCATGTAGCTCAGTACCTCAAAGCCATCCATCCCCGGCATCACGATATCCAGCAGCACCAGTGAAATGCTGTCCCGTTTTTCCAGCAGAATCTGAATGCCGGCCTCACCACTGTCCGCTTCCAGGATATTGAATTCTGTCCCCAGCATTTCCGACAGAATTGCGCGGTTCATTTCCGAATCATCGATCACAAGAATCGTTTCCTGCGACGAGTTGAATTTCAATGCCTCGTTGTCTTCCTGCTCCCTCTTTTCCATGGTCTTTCCTTATCTGTACATCCGTCCAATTGTGCCTGTGCCATGCCTTCTCAGGCCACTTCACCGGATCATCCGGTCTGTATGTGGTCTGCATACCTGTATTTATCATATGATGCTGCACGGATTGCTTCGCGCTTTGCGCTCTCATCGAAGCTTTTGAGCCTAGAGTCATCATATCACAGAATGTGCATAAGTCTCAAGCAGGATTGCAGATTTAACATATAATTTCATCATCGGAAATGCCTGTTTTTCCTGTCAATCTGCTCCCGCCCAACGCATTCCGGCATAGTGCACGGTGACAAAGCAAGATTCAGTCCCAGCATGATCGCTGTGCATTTTTTTGTCCGTTTACTGATCCTCATATTTCACCCAATACCAGGGGAGGGGACACAAGCTTTGCTCGCGTCCCCTCCCCGACAATTCATGCTGTTTTTACTTGAGTCCCATCTCTTCCTTCAGCTTCGCAAGCTCATCCTCGACAGCGGCGCTGTTCCCCTTGGCATACCTGTTCACCAGCTCTTCGGTGTTATCGCCCTTGTTCAGCTCCTCCGCAGCC
>CAVAXR010000190.1:0-3528 GCA_963592375.1 Oribacterium sp.
GAAATGCAGACTGCTGGGAGTGAAGGCCCTGACCGACCGCGAACTGTTGGCGATTCTGCTTCGTACCGGAACGAGGAACAAGACCGTGATGGAGCTTTCGGAGGAAATTCTGCACATCAATCCGCTGTATGACGGCCTCGTGGGGCTTATGCATAACTCCGAGGCGGAATACCAGCAGCTGCCCGGCATCGGAAAGGTGCGGGCAATGGAGCTTTCTGTTGTCGGAGAAATTTCCGCCCGGATCTGGAAGCGGCGCCGGAGAGTGCGGGAGATTGATTTCCGGGATCCGGACAAGGTGGTGGGCTACCTGAAGGAGGATATGCGGCATCTCGACTATGAGACGGTGCATATTCTGTATCTGGACAACCATAAGCGGCTGATCCGAGATCTGACCATTTCAAGGGGAACCGGCAATCAGGCGGCGGTTTCGCCCCGGGATATTTTTATAGAAGCCTTTCGGATCAGTGCGGTATGTATGATCATGGCGCACAATCACCCGAGCGGTGACCCGGAGCCTTCCGAAGAAGACATTAACTTCACAAGAGATCTGGAGCTGGCCGGCCGCATGGTGGGAATCAGCCTGATTGATCATGTGATCATCGGGGATAACCGGCATTTCAGCTTCAGACAGCAGGGATTGATTTAGTGGATAACAAGAAGAGCAAATATATTTATATTGTACTGACGGTACTGTGCATCATGATGATTGCACTGTCTTCTGTCAAGGGCGATCTGGCGAATCCGATCCGGAATACCATCGGTTATATTCTGGTGCCGGTGCAGACCGGTGTGAACCGGGTGGGCTTCAGTCTCTATCGGCGCCTGAAGGATCATGAGAACCTGCAGGAGGCCGAGGCGGAGAAGCAGAGTCTGCAGGAGCAGGTGGACACACTGACAGAGGAAAACAACATTCTGAAGCAGAATGCGGCGGAGCTTACGCGGCTTCGTGAGCTGTACCGGCTGGACCAGGAATATCTTCAGTACAGCAAGGTGGCGGCCCGGATCATTGCGAAGGATACGGAGAACTGGTTTCAGGTTTTTCGTATTGACAAGGGCTCGAAGGACGGCATCCGCGTGGATCAGAATGTCATTGCCAACGGCGGCCTGGTGGGTATTGTGACGGATGTCGGACTGAACTATGCCACGGTTCGTTCTATTATTGATGATGAATCCCGCGTGTCCTGCATGGGTCTTCAGTCCAGTGATACCTGCATTGTGGCGGGGGATCTCACGATGTATGAGCAGGGACGTCTGCGGATTACGGACATGAGTAAGGACGCACCGATTCAGGATGGCGATCGTATCGTGACCAGCAATATTTCTTCGAAGTTTGTTCCGGGAATCCTGGTGGGCTATGCCGTGGATATCAGCGAGGACGAAAAGCACCTGATGAAAAACGGGTACCTGATTCCGGCAGCTGATTTTGATGATATGAGCGAGGTGCTGGTGATCACCAGTACCAAGTCGGATTCCTTCCTGGATGAGAACAGCGGCGAAGAGGAGACAGTGCCGGAGACCGTGCCGGCGGTCACCGAAGCGGGCGCAGAAGCGCAGACGACATCGGAAGATGCTTCGGAAACGGAGGCTTCCCGGTGAGTGCATTAAAAAAAAGTCAGAAAAAAAGAGGCCTTGTCCGGAAGCGGAACCGGAAATGGCTGCGCGTTCTTTTTTATGTTTTTTCCATATTGCTGGCATTTCTGATTCAGACCAGTATATTCCCGCTGATTCCCTTCCTTTCGACTTCGCCGAATCTGCTGCTGATCCTGACGTTTTCGTTTGGATTCATGCACGGCAGTCTGCCCGGAATGATATACGGGCTGGGCGCGGGACTGCTGATGGATATGTTTTATTCCGGGCCCTTTGGCTTTTACAGCCTGATTTTTATTTTCATCGGGTATGTTGACGGATGCTTCAGCCGTTTCTACTATGAGGAATATCTGACACTGCCGATGGTGATCTGCGTATTCAGTGAACTGAGCTATCACCTGTATATCTATGTTTTCCGCTTCCTGATTCGGGCGAAGCTGGATATTCCCTACTATTTTCTGCATATTGTGGTTCCGTCTATCGTGTTTTCCATGCTGGTGACACTGGTGCTGTACCGATTCATCTTCAGTGCGGCCAAGAAAATGGACAGTCTGTCCTGAGGAGGATGTATTAAAGGATGCTGAGAGAAATCTGGGAAATGCTGACAGAGCTGCTGGGGAGGATATTTTCTTCCCGGCTTTTTGCGCTTGCCATTGCCTTTGCAGCACTGTTTTCTGTTTTGATCGTGCAGCTTTTTCAGCTGCAGATTGTGCATGGCAATGAATATCTGCAGCAGTATCAGGACAGAATCCTGACGGAGTCCACATCGGCCGGCACACGCGGCAACATCTATGACCGGGACGGAAAGCTTCTGGCCTATAATGCACTGCAGTATAACATTACGATCACGGATACCGACAGCTTTGACACGACGAATGCGGGTATCAATAACCGGAACCGGATGCTGAAGAAGCTCGCTGAGATTATTGAGAAATATGATTATACCGTGAAGGGGCAGTATAAGATCGTGATGGATGAGGACGGCAGCTTCCGCTTTACGACAAATTCGGAACTGGAGCGTCGGCGTTTTATTGCTCAGGCCTATGGCCGCAATGAGGAGGATCTCAGTGAAACGGTCTTTGCGCAGACAGCGGAGGAGATCTTTCGTTACTCCCAGAAGCGCTATCGTTTTGATCAGATAAGGGACGACGATGGAAATCCGGTCCTTCCGTCCGACTCCACGCTGCTGGATATGATCAACATTTTCTATACCATGCGGCTCACGGCCTATCAGAAGTATCTTTCCACAACGATCGTCGAAGATATTTCTGCGGAGTGCATGGCAGAGATACAGGAATGCCGCGGTGAGCTGCCGGGGGTGGAGGTTGCTGATGTTTCGGTGCGGAAGTATAATTATGCGCCCTATGTTTCGCATATTGTAGGATATACCGGACAGGTGCGGGAGGATCAGCTGAAGGAGCTGCAGAAGACAGACGAGAGCTATGAGGCGAATGATATCGTCGGTGTATGGGGTCTGGAAAAGAGCGAGGAAAGTGTGCTGAAGGGGCAGAAGGGACACCGCAGCATGTATCTGAACTCTGTGGGATCCATCATTGCGGTGCTTTCGGATACAAAGGCAAAGGCCGGAAATGACATTTATACAACGATTTCAGCGGACGACCAGATTGCGATTTATCATCTTCTGGAGCAGGAGCTGGCCGGTATACTGGCCAGCAAGATTTCGGAGAGTGATGATGTCAATGCCGGAGAGGTGAAACAGTCGCAGATTATGATTCCGCTGAAGGATGCCTATTTCCAGCTCATCAACAACAATGTACTGGACCGCGGTCATTTCAGCGCGGCAGATGCCGGCAGCGCGGAGCAGCAGATCGCGGCGCGCTTTTCCTCCAATCGGGAACAGAAATTCTCGAAAATTCGGAGCATGCTGGAGAACGGCGGCGGTACGCTGCAGGAGCTGTCGCAGGATATGCAGGCCTATGT
>CAVAXR010000191.1:0-3517 GCA_963592375.1 Oribacterium sp.
GAATAATCAGTTCCAGGGCGTGCACGGTGCGCAGAATAATCAGCTGCAGGGTTCGAATGCTGTGCAGAATGCTCAGTTCCGGAAGAGAGCAAACAGCATGTATGATGCTGCGGGCAGGAGCGAGACGAACTTGCGGAGCAGCATGAACGCCGAGTTCCATGATTCGTTGAATCAGAATCTGCCGAACAGCCGGCTCCGGCAAAGCTTGAACGGCGTGTCAAATGTCAGCAATGTAAATAACCAGATCAATTCGGGACTCGAGAGCAATCAAAATCCGCTCAATAGCACTGAAGGCGCGATATCCGGAGCCGAACTGCAGCATGACGAGAGAATCACGCGACAGAATACAATGGATCAGGTGGGACATCCGCAGATAGATTCTTTGTATGAAAATAGACAGAGTACGCCTGCAAGCGGCGATGGGCAGCATGATTCGAATATGAATGCTGCTTTGAACCAGGATTTCCAAAATACAGGTTTGGGAGGCGTGCAGACCAATCTGAATGTGAATAATGACACTGTTAATGTGAATGATAGCCATATTGAAGTGAATAATATCAATCACACCAACAATCAGAACATCAGCCATGATGGCGAAAACAGCAGTTATCAAGGCAACGGAGAAGCTGTTCGCAGCCGCTCAAAGAGCGTCGGCAGCAAAAGGAATGAACATCGTAACGAAAACAACGAAAACAACAATAACAACCAAGGTGCTTGACAGAGCGGAGCAGAATGATGAAGGAACCGGCGCTTCAGCCGGATGGAAGGATTTATGAGAATCATACCGAAAAAAATCAATGTAAAAATGGAGTTTTTCCGAGGCATCGGAGTAGCGGATGTGATCGTGCTGGCCGTTGGCGGCGCGCTTTCCGCCGCCTTCCTGCTGTCGGATCTGCCCTTCCACTTTGTTATTTTTGCGGTGGTGCTGCTGCTGACCATTGCCATTGTGATTCCCATCGATGATGAGAAGGGGTACATGAGTCTGCTGCATCTCGTGGTGTATCTTGCCCGGGAGAAAAAATTCGGGGAACCGGAGACGGCGGATGAGGACGGGACAGATGCCCCCGGGAGCCGGCGGAAAAAGAAAAGCGGCGCGAAGAAGCTGCGTCCGGTCGAAGACATTACCCCGTTCACGGGGATCAATGGAAAGTTTATCGAGTACGGCGGCAAGTACCATGCCATGGTGCTGAAGCTTTCGTCCCTGGAGTTTCGCTTCTATACAGAGGAGAAGCAGAACATGATCATCGACCGGGTGTTCAGCGGTGTGCTGAGGACCGTGACACAGGATGAGACCATTGCCATGGTGAAGCTGGACCGCCCCATCGTATTTGACAGTTATATCCGTTCGGAGAAGGAAAAGCTCCGGGCAGTGAAGGAGGCCTATCTCAACGGCCTGTATACCGATGAGGAGCTGACACGCCGGGTCGGCATCATTCAGGACCGGATCAGTCAGATTCGGGATCTGAACCAGAAGGATGCGGTCTATATCCCCTTTCATTATCTCGTGTTTTATCAGAAGGATAAGGAAGAGCTTCGAAAGCAGGTGGAAAGCGCGAAGGAGCAGCTGGATGCGGTGGATATGGATACCACGATCCTGTCCGGGCCGGAGCTGGCCATTTTCCTGAAGTACAACTATACGGTGGAGTTCGACGAACGGGAGGCTTACGAGCTGAGTCCGGAGCAGTATATGGACTGGATCCTGCCGAAGCGCGTCAGCTTCACCCCGAGAACCGCGCAGTACGATGGTCTGATCACGCACAATTTCCGTGTGACCCAGTTTCCGACCATGGTGGGAAATGCCTGGGGCGCCCGTGTTTTCAATATGCCGAATACCCGGGTGGTCATGAAGCTGAAGCCGCTGGACCGTTATAAGTCCATCCAGAAGATCGACCGGGCCATGGAAGAGGTCAATGAGCAGAGCATGAATACCGGACGTGCCAGCAAGATGATCGAGTTCAACACGCACATGCGCTCACTGGCCCAGACGCTGCGGCTCCTGCAGGGAGAAAATGAAGTGCTTTTCGGCACAAATCTCTATGTGACGGTATATGATTATCCGCTGCGGAATGAGCTGAGCCGCTTTGAAGGAAAGAAGGGCGAGAAGAGACCGACCTCGGATCTCAAGAAGAAGGTGCGCCGGGATCTGGCAGAGGAAGGCTTCAGAGTGAACGACATGTTCATGCAGCAGTTTGAGGCGTATGTTTCCGCCGGCATGTCCGCGCGGGATATGCTGCAGTCGGAGGCCCATACCATTCATTCCAGTTCGGTGGCGGCGGCCTTCCCCTATGTATTCAAGCATCTGATGGACAAAAAGGGTGTATATATCGGAAATTCCAGCGGTGTGCCGGCCTTTGTGAACTTCTTCCAGCGAAACAGTGAGAGAGTCAACAGCAACATGGTCATCGTCGGAAAATCCGGTTCCGGAAAGTCCTATGCCACGAAGACGATGCTGACGCATCTCGCGGCAGAGAACAGCAAGATATTCATTCTTGATCCGGAGAATGAGTATACGAAGATGGCCCAGAACTTCGACGGAAAGATCATCGATGTGGGAAGTGCGACCCAGGGAAGACTGAATCCCTTCCACATCATCACGAATCTGACGGATGAGGAGGGCGAGGAGGAAGGCCACACCAGCTTCAACACTCATCTGCAGTTCCTGGAGGAGTTCTACCGGCAGATCCTGACGGGCATCGAGCCGGATGCACTGGAGTACCTGAACAACCTGACGGTGCGTATGTACGAGGAGCGGGGAATTGATGCGGATACCGATATCAGCAGGCTGAAGCCCGAGGATTTCCCCACCTTTGATGATCTCTATGATAAGCTGCTGAACGATTTCCAGCTGACAAACGGCGATTACAGCAAGGGACTGCTCCGGGTGCTGATCAACTACATTTCCAAGTTCGCCACCGGCGGACGGAACGCGCAGCTCTGGAACGGACCCGCCAGCATTTCCACCCAGGAAAACTTCATTGTTTTCAACTTCCAGTCGCTGCTGGCCAATAAGAACAACACCATCGCCAATGCGCAGATGCTGCTGGTGCTGAAGTGGCTGGACAATGAGATCATCAAGAACCGCGATTACAACATGAAGTACGGTGAGGACAGAAAGATCATCATCGTCATCGATGAGGCGCACGTCTTTATCGACAGCAAGTACCCGATCGCCTTGGACTTCATGTTCCAGCTGGCGAAGCGAATCCGAAAGTACAACGGCATGCAGATCGTCATCACCCAGAACATTCGTGATTTCGTCGGCACCGAGGAGATCGCGCGGAAGTCAACGGCCATTATCAACGCGTCGCAGTACAGCTTCATTTTCCCGCTGGCGCCGAATGACATGCATGATCTGGTGAAGCTCTACGAGAAGTCGGGCGCCATCAACGAAAGCGAGCAGGAGGATATTGTGAATAACGGCCGCGGCCGCGCCTTCCTGATTACCTCGCCCTCCGAGCGCTGCTGTGTGGATATTGTGGCAAGCCCGGATATCGAGCAGCTGTTTACCATGTAAAGG
>CAVAXR010000192.1:0-3487 GCA_963592375.1 Oribacterium sp.
AGATAATCCCGGTGCACCCGTCCCCATCTGCCAATCGGTCGTTCATCAACATCACCGAGCTGAATATCCGGTATATAATAATCGCCCGCCAGCACATAATCCAGACCATTGTTCTCATCGTGAATCCGTTCCTTTAAATTCTCCATCGTGACACCTCCATCAAATTTTTCTCTGCTCTCGCAGATATGCTTCAAAAATGCTTCGCCGGATCAGCACCTTCTTGCCAATTTTATAGACTGCGCCGGCTTCATGAGATAGTCGGGTAACCGGTTTCAGTCCCAGACCATAATACTCGCTTGCCATGTTATAGGTCACATACTCATGTTGCATGAACTCCATGTCCTCATCATCAATCTGATCTGAGAACATCCATACATTTCCGCTCATTCCTCCTCAGCCTCCTCTACAGTGATTTTTCTAGCTGGTTCATGAAAGCGTTCCAGATAGGCATCAAAGATATCCCTATTGATCAGCACGGTACTATCAAAACGGTAAATAGCTCCGGCATCACTGGCAAGCTCCAGCAGCTTCTTATGTGACAAGCTGTAGACAAGCTCAGCCTGCTGATACCTTAGATACTGGCGGCGCAGCTTTCGCAGCTGATCCGGCACTTCCTTCATGCTGTTGATCGCTTTGTAATTTTCCTTCATGGTCAAATCCTCCTCATATTGCTGACTGTTTCCACAGAAGCTGGCTGCAAGGACGAAAAAAGCACTTCCGGATTTCTCCAAGAAGTGCTCTCTCAGCATTGCTCAAACCTTGAGCTGATTGACCTGATATTCGTCACGCTTCATAATCATGCGTGATTCTTCAAAATTTTGATGTCAAATTGATGTCAATTTTTCGGTGCATATCCCCGATATCTCAATATATAGTGCCATTATATATCATCAACGCTCTATATATTGTGTTTTATTTGTCGATGGACTTCATCGTCGGAAACAGCAGTACATCTCGAATCGCCGGGCTGTCGGTCAGCAGCATGACCAGTCGGTCGATGCCGTAGCCGATGCCGCCGGTGGGCGGCATGCCGATCTCCATGGCGTGGAGGAAATCCTCATCGGTGTGGTTCGCTTCCTCATCGCCGGCTGCTGCCAGAGCATCCTGAGCAGCGAAACGCTCGCGCTGGTCAATCGGGTCATTCAGCTCAGAGTAGGCATTGCACATCTCACGACCGTAGATATAGAGCTCAAAGCGCTCTACCTTGCTGGGATCGGACGGTTTTCTCTTGGTCAGCGGGGAAATCTCCACCGGATGATCCATGATGAAGGTCGGCTGGATCATCTTCTCCTCGCAGAACTCCTCGAAGAAGAGATTCTCGATATCTCCCTTCTTGTGGCGATCCTCGAATTCAATGCCCTTTTCCTTTGCGATGACCTTTGCTTCCTCATCTGTCGCAATGGCATCGAAATCAATGCCGGTCTGCTCCTTCACAGCCTCAGTCATAGTGAGACGGCGGAAGGGCTTTCCGAGGTCGATCTCTGTACCCTGGTAGGAAATGGTGGTGGTACCGCATACCTTTTCAGCGAGATAACGGAACATGGACTCCGTCAGCTCCATCATTCCCTCATAGTCAGTGTAAGCCTGATACAGCTCCATCAGAGTAAACTCCGGATTGTGACGTGTATCAACACCCTCATTACGGAACACACGGCCGATCTCAAAGACACGCTCCATGCCGCCGATGATCAGTCTCTTCAGGTACAGCTCAAGAGAAATACGAAGCTTTACGTCCTCGTCCAATGCATTATAATGTGTCTCAAAGGGACGTGCAGCCGCACCGCCGGCATTGCTCACCAGCATCGGCGTCTCCACTTCCATGAAGTCTCTCTGTGCAAGGAAATTTCGAATCTCACGAATAATCTGAGACCGCTTCATAAAGGTTTCCTTGCTGTCCTGATTCATGATGAGATCAACATATCTCTGTCTGTAGCGGGTATCGGTATCCTGCAGACCATGGAATTTCTCCGGCAGCGGATACAGCGACTTTGCAAGCAATGTCACATCTTCCGCATGAACAGACGTCTCACCCATCTTGGTTTTGAAAACATAGCCCTTGACGCCGACAATGTCGCCGAGATCCAGCTTCTTAAAGCGCTTGTATTCTTCCTCACCAAGTGCATCCCTGGTCACATAGGCCTGAATCGTGCCCTGACGATCCTGAATGTGCATGAAGCTGGCCTTGCCCATCACACGCTTCGACATGATACGGCCGGCAATGGAAACCTGCTGGTTCTCAAGTGTCTCAAAGCTCTGCTTGATCTCCTCAGAGTGATGCGTCTGGTCAAATTTTGTAATTTCAAAGGGATTCATGCCGGCAGCCTGCAGCTCACCCAGCTTGTCATGGCGCGCCTGCAGAATATGATTCATGTCCACAGCCGGTGCATTTCCCTGGTTCTTATTCTCGTTCTCAGCCATTTCTGCTCCTCTATCAATCCTCAGACTTCACGCGAACAACGCTCAGCACCTTAAACTGCAGCACGCCCGCCTGCGTTTCAACCTCAACCACATCGCCGACTCTGTGGTGCAGAAGCGCCATACCTACCGGAGACTCGTTGGAAATCTTGTTCTGAAGAGAATTTGCCTCAGAAGAACCTACGATCAGGTACTCAACCTCTTCCTCGAACTCCTCATCCCAGAGCTTTACCGTGCAGCCGATATTGATCGTGCCTTCCTCAGAATCATCCACAACCTCGGCATTCTTCAGCAGAGCCTCCAGCTGAACGATTCTTTCTTCGATATCTCTCTGCTCATCCTTCGCTGCATCGTACTCCGCATTCTCGGACAGATCGCCCTGCTCACGAGCCTCCTTGATCTTCGCCGCAATTTCCTTTCTGCGATTCACCTTAAGATCATGAAGCTCTGCCTCGTATTTGTTCAGGCCATCTCTTGTCAATAGATTCTTCTTTGCTTCTGCCATGATTTATCTTCCTTTTTTATAGAAATAGAACTGCTCCGGCATGAATTGCACACACAAGCGCGGCTTCCGAGATTCCCCGGGAGCCGTTTCACGTCGGATTTGTATTCGATTCAATGTATTTTAATGAACGACTACTGCTTTGTCAAGCCGTCTATTGCCGAAAAGAGCGCGTCAACCGAATCCATATGGTTCACCGTATCCCGCAGCCTGCTGGAGTTCGGCATACCCACGGTATACCACGACAGGTGCTTTCGCATTTCCAGCACCGCCATGTGTTCGCCCTTGTATCGGATCATCAGCTCCGCATGCTTTTTCATCACTGCGATCTTTTCGGATAATGTCGGCGGCTCCGGCTTCCTGCCCTCCGCCAGCATTTGGACGCAGTCCCGCACAAGCCAGGGATTTCCCTTCACGCCGCGGGCCAGAGCCACGCCGTCCGCACCGGTTTCCGCCAGCATTTGCACCGCATCCTCTGCCCGGAAAATGTCTCCGTTCCCGATCACGGGCACCCGCACAGCATCCTTGACACGGCGAATGATATCCCAGTCGGCCTTTCCGTGATAATAC
>CAVAXR010000193.1:0-3471 GCA_963592375.1 Oribacterium sp.
ATCATTACCTATGAGATCCGGCAGGGAGATTTTGATGCGGCGGACGCAGAGCATCCGATTCACGTACTGAAACCGGGGGCAGACGGCACATCGGCAGATCGGAGCGGCCGGCATCTTCTCGGAAACTTCATCAATCCGAAGCGACGGTCGGCCTTCCGCGTGCTGGAGGACAATGCGGATCTTCGTGATATCGCGGCGGTGAATGCCCGCTTCGTGAAGCTTCTGGAGTGGCTGGGCGAAAACGGCACGCCGCTTCGTCTGAGCGGAAAGTGGACAGACGAGGGCTTTGCGGTCTATAAGCTCCGCATGATCGATTCCCGCTATCGGAGCACAGAGCCGGTGGCGCAGGACAGCTTTCTGCAGCTTCTGGTGACGCGCCTTCTGCGGAGTCATAATGTGGAGGAGGAGCCTGAGGATGCGGATACCGAGGCGGAGCAGCTTCACATGACGGATCTGAACGGCATGATTGACTTTTTAAATGTTGCCGGGCATACCATGCCGGCTGCAATCCGCAGCTGGGCGCGCCGGAATGTGGCACTGGTGCAGTCCGGGGCCATCAGTCCGGAGGAGCGGCGGCATGCACAGCGCTGCCTCTCCATGATGCTGAACATCGAGTGGAAGGGCGCATACTTTGAAGCCATTGATCCGGTGGAGGCAAGGCGGATACTGGATGAGGAGCTGTTCGGACTGGAAAATGTTAAGCAGCGGATCATAGAGACGATTATTCAGATCAACCGGACCCATACCCTGCCGGCCTACGGCATTCTTCTGGCGGGACCGGCGGGAACCGGAAAGTCGCAGATTGCCTATGCGGTTGCGCGGATTCTGAAGCTGCCCTGGACGTCCCTTGATATGAGTGCGATTCATGATTCTGAGGCGCTGACAGGCAGTCCCCGGGTATATTCCAATGCGAAGCCGGGGCGGATCATGGAGGCCTTTTCGCAGGCGGGCGCTTCCAACCTCGTGTTCATCATCAACGAGCTGGATAAGGCGGATGAGCGGAATGCCAACGGCAATCCGGCGGATGCCTTGCTGACGCTGCTGGACAACCTGGGATTTACGGACAACTATGTGGAATGCATGATTCCGACCGGCGGTGTGTATCCTATTGCAACGGCAAATGACAAATCCCGCATCAGTGAGCCGCTGCTGACCCGCTTTGCGGTGATCGATATTCCGGACTATACGCCGGAGGAGAAGAAGATTATTTTTTCACGCTTTGCACTGCCGCGGGTACTGAAGCGGATGGGCATGCAGGCGTCCGAGTGCATCGTGGAGGACGCAGCGGTCGATGTCATTATTGACAAGTACCGGAACGAGCCGGGCTGCCGTGATCTCGAGCAGGCGGCGGAGCATCTCTGTGCGAATGCACTTTATCAGATCGAAACTACCCAGGTGAAGAGTGTTCGATTCGATGGAGCGAAGGCAGCAGCACTGCTTTCATAAAGCATGATCGCGAAAGTGAAACCGGCAGCACACAAGCCGGACCCGTGAGAGTCCGATCATTGTGCGCATAACAAAAAAGGCGATTCCGTTTCGGAATCGCCTTTTTCAATGCTGTTATGATGAAGCTTTATACCGGATTTACTGAATCCATGCACCGCTGGCGGTCACATAATAACCATCCGGTGTCATGCGGCTTGCATACATGTTTCCGTTTACGGCATCCAGATAATACCAGTAACCATCCACATACACCCAGCCTGTAGCCATATAGCCGCTCTCCCAGAAGTAGTACCACTGACCGTTGATGTACTGCCAGTTGCTTGTGGTGTAGCTGCCGTCAGAATTCCGATACCACCAGCCTACGTTGTCCTGAATCCACTGACCATAGCTGATATTGGAGGGACCGCTGGTGCTGCCGGTATCCACACTGCTTCCGCCGGGACCGCTGGAAGAGCTGGTCACTGTGGAGCCGCTGTTGGTGGTGCCGCCGTACTCAGACTTGATGGTGGAAGCCTCGGTGCTGGTGACGGAGAAATTCTCGGAGGTCTCGGTGGTTCCCTTCTTGCTGGAGCTGTAGATGGCTCTTACCTTGAAGCGGTAGGTGCCGGACTGTGTGAAGGAGCTGGCGAAGCAGTAGTGATCGCTGGTGGTGGTCACCGTCTTGATGAGGGTTCCGCTTCGATAGAGCTTGACCTCGTACTTCTTGGCATCGTTGCCGCCTTCCCAGTAGGCTGTTCCGCTTTCCTCATCCCAGCTCAGGTCATCTACGGTGAGGTCGTAATCATCGGAGTCAGAGCTGCTGCTGCCGCTGAGGCTGCCAAACTTGAAGGTGACATTCAGGTAGTTGCCGCTCTTGCTGACGCTGGTAACGGAACCGGAATCGCCGCTGACAGAAACCTTGGACGTGCTGGAGACGGACCACTTGTACTCATCCGGATCCTCCAGACTCAGTGTGACAACGATGATCGGATGGCTGTTGGTTTGCCAGCCGTTGGAAGGGATGGTGCTGGAGAGACGATAACCGTCTACCGAGTAGGTGCTGGCGCTGGTGTCGATGTTGACATCATAGCTGTCGCCGTCCAGTTCAAAATCACCTTCGATGGTCATCTTGACAGAAGAGACGCTTTTCTTGGTGGACGCAAAGGCCGTGAAGGGCATTGCGCAGAGAGCAGCCGTCATAACCGCTCCCGTCAGCATTTTCCGAATATTGATGTGCATAGAGATATTCCTCCTTTGAATAGGTTTCGCAATATTCATTTCATGTCTGTAGTATATCCTATCATGAAGAAAATGTCGAAGCCCCGAATAGCGGTTTATGAAAAACGTAAGCTTTCCGACGGCTGAGTAAAGAATCCGTTATCATTTGTCAGAGACTTGATTTTAAAGTAGCAGATATGTAAAATACAGGTATATTCATAATCCGGAAAAATCAAACGAGACGAAGGAGGATATTTGGAAATGGAGCAGTTTGAGCTTGATTTTAGTGGGATTGATGACGAGGATGCCTTTTACGATGTGCTGGAGGATACCCTTCCGCTGCCGGCACACTTTGAGCGGGATATGGATGCTCTCTATGAAATGCTGATGGAGTACGGTGAGTCCTGGCAGATTCAGGTGTCCGGACTGGCTGATGCGGCGGAGGCAGTGCCGGGTCTGGTGCGGCGCTTCAAGAAGGCCTGCCGCAATGCCATGATCGAAACCCCGGGTCTGGAGATTGTGTTTTCGTGAATAAGTTTGGGAAACGCCGATGAAAGTGTTTCCCCCCCCGCCGGATTTGTGCTGCAAAGCAGCAGATTTCTTTGTGTCCGGCAAACAAAAAAAGCTTTCCGATTTTTTCGGAAAGCTTTTCTGCTATAAAGAGGCTTTTTGACAGATATTGTAGCGCTTTTCAAAGGCGGCCAGGGCACTGGGCTTCGAGAAGTAATACCCCTGGAAGCACTGACAGCCGCGGGCGGAAAGAAAATCCACCTGTTCCTGGCTGCGGACGCCCTCGGTGATCACCGGCATACGAAGCCGGGAGGCCAT
>CAVAXR010000194.1:0-3445 GCA_963592375.1 Oribacterium sp.
GTCAGATTCCAGGGCGGCGCAAATGCCGGTCATACCATCATTAACAATTATGGCCGCTTTTCACTGCATCTTTTGCCCAGCGGTGTTTTTTATGATCATACAACTTCTGTGCTCGGAAATGGTGTGGCACTGGATATCCGCAAGTTCGTGAAGGAGCTGAAGGCGGTTACCGATGCCGGCGTTCCCATGCCGAAGATTCTGGTATCGGACCGCGCGCAGGTGATGATGCCGTATCATCCGGTGCTGGATGCACTGGAGGAGGCACGTCTGGCCGGAAAGAGCTATGGCTCCACCAAGTCCGGTATTGCACCCTTTTTCTCAGATAAGTTTGCGAAGATCGGTCTGCAGGTAAATGAGCTCTTTGATGAGGCGGTTCTGACGGAGCAGCTGCACAAGGTGGTGGAGATCAAGAATGCGCTGGTAGAGGGGCTTTATCAGCAGCCGGCACTGAATTACGAGGAGCTGCTGGAGGAAATGCATGCCCAGAGAGATCTGATCGCACCGTACCTCTGCGATACCTCACGTTTCCTGCGGAATGCGCTGAAGGAAGGCAAGACCATTCTTCTGGAGGGTCAGCTTGGTACCATGAAGGATCCGGATCACGGAATCTATCCGATGGTAACCTCCAGCTCCACACTGGCCGGCTACGGCGCAGTGGGTGCCGGTGTGCCGCCCTATGAGATCAAGGACATTGTGGCAGTGACCAAGGCATATTCTTCTGCTGTAGGTGCCGGCGACTTCGTATCCGAGCTGTTCGGTGATGAGGCAGATGAGCTGAGAAGAAGAGGCGGTGATAAGGGCGAGTTCGGTGCCACCACAGGCCGTCCGAGAAGAGTCGGCTGGTATGATGCGGTGGCGTCCAAGTACGGCTGCCAGCTGCAGGGGGCTACGGAGGCAGTGCTTACCGTTCTGGATGTACTCGGTTATCTTCCGGAGCTGAAGGTTTGCACAGGCTATGAGATCGGCGGCGAGGTGACCACGGACTTCCCGGTGACGACAAAGCTGCATCGGGCAAAGCCGGTTTATGAGACCCTGCCGGGCTGGGGCTGCGATATCCGCGGCATCAAGAGCTACGACGAGCTGCCGGAGAACTGCAAGAACTACATTGATTTCATCGAGAAGCAGATCGAAACGCCGATTACCATGGTTTCCAACGGACCGGAGCGTCACGAGATTCTGTACAGAACACCGAAGATCTGAGGAAATGCTGATTTGATCAGTATTTCCAAAAGGTAATAAAAAGAGTGCAGGCTGCGCCTGCGCAATCCATTAAAAGAAGCAAGCCGCATTTCTTCATCGAAATGCGGCTTGTTTGTCGCACTTGACGATTGACATGAATTTGACATATTTGTATAATTCTTAACAAGCGTGTGAAAAATTATCAGTGAGGAAAGGAGCGTAAAAATGGCAAAGAAGGAGATTTCTCAGGCCGTTATTCAGCGCCTGCCGAGATATTACCGATATCTGGAAGATCTGATGGACCAGGGAATAGAGCGGATTTCTTCAAACGAGCTTTCCAAGCGAATGAATCTGACTGCTTCCCAGATCCGGCAGGATCTGAATAATTTTGGCGGCTTCGGTCAGCAGGGCTACGGCTACAACATCAAGAATCTGCATGATGGGATTGCTACGATTCTGAACATTGATCGTGAGCACAATATGATCATCGTGGGCGCCGGACACCTGGGACAGGCGCTTGCCAACTATACAAATTTCCGGAAGAGAGGCTTCATCATCAAGGGGATCTTTGATAAGGATCCGAAGGTGATCGGCACAGAGGTAGGCGGCATCCCGGTTTATCCGATGGAAAGACTGGATGAAATCGTGGAGAAGCATCAGGTGAAGATGGCGGCGATCTGCATTCCGAAGACGCCGGCCGTACAGGTTGTGGAGCAGCTCATTGCAGACGGCGTCATCGGTATCTGGAATTTTGCCCATGTGGATCTGGAGGTGCCGAAGGACATTGTGATTGAAAATGTGCATCTTTCGGAATCGCTTATGCGGCTTTCCTACAGAGTCGGTGAAATCTACAGAAACGACGAGGACTGAACATGCTGATCGGGACGGGCTGTGATCTTCTGGAAATTGAACGGATGGAGCACGTAAAAAGCGGGAAGGCCCTGGAGAGAATCTTTACAGAGACAGAACGCCGGCAGGCTGGCGGAAGAAATTCCGTCCTTGCCGGTGATTTTGCTGTTAAGGAGGCTGTTTCCAAATGCTTTGGCACGGGCGTTCGGGGGTTCTCGCTGCAGGATATTGAGGTGCTGCGCGACTCACTGGGAAAGCCCTATGTCGTGCTGCATAACGGGGCGCAGACGCTCTATGAGAAGCTGGGCGGCTGTGCGCTTTCTGTGAGCATTTCGGATACCCGGGAGCTGGTGATGGCCTTTGCTGTGCTGGATGGAAGGGGAACGGGAGAGGCGGAAAACGGTGAATGAAGCGATTTTCGCGGATTTCCTGCAGAAATCCGAAACGTGGGACTTGCGCTCTTATAAAAATTGGTCTATGATAGTACAGTTTCTGAGCGCAGAGTTCGGCGGACAATCAGTATAGTTAGGAGAGAAATATATGTCAGGACATTCAAAATTTTCCAATATTCGTGCAAAGAAGGAGAAGAATGATGCCGCAAAGGGCAAAATCTTCACATTGATCGGCCATGAGATCGCATTGGCTGTAAGAGAAGGCGGCCCGGATCCCAGCAATAACTCCAAGCTTGCGGCTGTGATTGCCAAGGCAAAAGCCAATAACATGCCGAACGATACCATCAACAACGGCATCAAGAAGGCTGCCGGTTCCATGGAAGCAGACAACTTCTCCGAGATGCAGTACGAGGGCTACGGCCCCAACGGCGTGGCCATGATCGTCAAGGTGCTGACCGACAACAAGAACAGAGCGGCAGCAGATGTACGTGCGGCTTTTTCCAAGGGCAAGGGCTCTCTGGCAACACCGGGTGCAGTGGCATTCATGTTTGATGAAAAGGGACAGATCATTCTGGATAAGGAAGCCATGGATGATATGGACAAGGATTTTGATACGCTGATGGATCTGGCCATTGAGGCAGGTGCTGAGGACATTCAGGAGGAAGAGGATTCCTATGTGATCCTGACTGCGCCGAATGATTTCCCTGAGGTGCGTGAGAATCTGGAGAAGCAGGGCATTCCGATGGCAGAGGCTGATGTGGTGATGCTGCCGCAGAACTATGTTTCCGTGACCGACGAAGAGGCTGTCAAGAACCTTCGCAAGACCCTGGAAATGCTGGATGATTCCGATGACGTACAGAACGTCTACACCAACTGGGAAGAGGAATAAAGAATAGCTGGTAAAGATAAAAAAACAGGCACAGTGCAAAATCTGCACTGTGCCTGTTTTTTTGTGCTGGGGAAACGCTGATAAAAGCATTTCCTCAGTGCTTTCCTTCGGGGATCTCCGGCAGGCAGAGCCGGGG
>CAVAXR010000195.1:0-3422 GCA_963592375.1 Oribacterium sp.
GCCTAAGGCCGGTGCCGGAGACGAGACTGCCCTTCTGCAGACTGCTGAGGAAGACCAGCACTGTGAGGAGCAGTGAGGCTGCCAGCGCCAGCAGCATTTGCTGAAGGGTTTTCTTCGGTGTGCTCTGCAGCTTCTGCTGAAGCTGCTTCAGGAGCTGTTTTCGTTTCATGGGCTATACCTCAATGTTCATGATGCGGTCCGCCAGCCGGACGGCGAAGCAGTAAACGGCGAGGCAGACGGTCATCACGATGCGTCCCAGAATGCTGTCATACAGGATATGAAAGAAGTCCGGCGACGAAAAGTTCATATAGAGAATGATGAGGAAGGGCACCAGGTTCATGATGCGCTGTTCATAGCGCTTCGCGGCATTCATGGTCAGGATATCCTCCGTGATGGTCAGCTTGTCCCGGATCACATCAGAGGTATGCTGGATGATCTTCGTGAGCTCGCCGCCGGACTTTTTCGCCACGATGAAGACCTCCGCGAAATTGCCGATGTCATCGAGGCCGGAGCGCTCAGCGAAATTCAGCAAAAGCTCCTCCACCGTTTTGTTCAGCTGCAGGCCCCGCACAATGAGCAGAAATTCCGGCAGCACCAGGGACTTCTCTCCGAAGAGGTGCCGGAGCTCCGGCACGGAGGCCGAAAAGGCATTTTCGATGGAATAGCCGGCGCTGAGGAAGGAGGTCAGGATGCCGAGAGCGTCCCGGAATTCCAGCAGCAGCCGGTGCTTCCGCTTCTCGCAGAGGGATTTCCGCATCAGGAAGGGATAGAAAAATGCCAGCGGCAGCGCACAGAAGAAAACGAAACGGCTCTTATAGAAGGTGAAGGAAATGACGGCGAGGCCGGCCGCCGCGGTCAGCATCAGCTTCAGATATTCCGGCAGGAAGAGCTCGTACTCTCTATAGTCGATGACAGAGCTTTTCCGTGTTCTCGAGATCCGACAGCTTTTCAAGCGTGCTGCCATTGTAGGCATAAAGTGTTTTGCATTTGATTTCGCCATTTTCAATCCCCAATACTTCAGAAATTTCCAGAACCCGCCGCTTGTGATCCTTCGTGCGTCCGAGATGCACCAGAATTTCAATGGCGGAGGCTATCATGCCCCGGATGGCCGGGAGCGGGAGGTCTGCGGCCTGCAGCACCATGGTTTCCATGCGCTTCAGCATATCCGGACCGGAATTGGCGTGCCCGGTGCTGAGACTTCCGTCGTGACCCGTGTTCATGGCGTTCAGCATATCCAGGCATTCCGCGCCGCGAACCTCACCCACAATGATGCGGTTCGGCGACATTCGCAGACTGGCCTTGATGAGGTCCGACATAGTGACGGCGCCCTCGCCCTCCTGGTTTGCATTCCGGGTTTCCATGCTGACGAGATTCGGCACCTTGCGGATCTGCAGCTCGGCGGAGTCCTCGATGGTGATGACGCGCTCGGATTCCGGAATGAACTGGGAGAGGGCGTTCAGGAAGGTGGTTTTGCCGGAGTTGGTGCCGCCCGATATGAAAATGTTGTAGGAGGCGGTTACCAGGCTTTCCAGAAATTCTGCGGCCTCCCGGCTGAGAGAGTGGTAGGCAATGAGCTTTTCCATGGTGATGGGCTCCGGGAATTTTCGGATGGTCATGGTGGCGCCCTTCAGTGCAATGGGCGGCAGCACCACATGTACACGGGAGCCGTCCTCGAGGCGGGCATCCACGATCGGTGTGGAGGTGTTGACCACGCGGTTGATGCGGGAAACGATGCTCTGGATCAGCTCCTCCAGCTGTTCCGGGCTGTCGAAGCTTTTCGCAAAGCGTTCCATATGTCCCGCCCGCTCCACAAAGATCTCGCGGCAGGAGTTGATCATGATTTCCGTGATGCTCGGGTCATCCAGCAGCTCCGAAAGCATGTCGAGACGCCGGAAGCTGTTGAAGATCGCATTGCGGAGATAAAGCTTTTCCTGCAGCCTGAGCTCCGGATGTGAAAAGAGCAGCTCGTCAATGCGGAAGAAGAGCTCCTGATCGCTGAGCTGCTGGGAGTCGGAGAGCCCCGCGAGGATTTCTCCCTTCAGCGTTTTTTTCAGTTGGTCCAGATTATTCATGGCGTTACCTACAGGATATAGTTCTGGAGGACTGCCCGGGCATAGTCCTGAAGCGGACCGGAAAGCCCCCGTGTCAGCAGTGCGGCAGAGTCAGAGACGGCATTGTCCTCCGGCAGCAGAAGCCGGATATAGCGTTCCGGCTCCCGCAGGAGCCGGGCGTTCGTAAGAAAGTCCTGGAAGAGAGAGAGCTTATGCCGGGCGGCACGATCCTCCCGAATCGGGATCAGTACCCGTTCGGCCAGCGGAAAGAGCTCCGCTGCCCGGGAAATGAAGGTATCCGTGTCCAGAATCACCGCGGAAAAGGAGGAGAGACGAAGCAGCTGCTCCAGAAAGCCGGACAGCTCCTTTGGAGAAAGGGCAGAGATGTCCTCGGGATTCCGCACCGGCGGAATATAGCTGAGACCCTCTGCGTCATAGATAAAGCTTTTCAGACGGTTTCCGTCCAGTGCGCCCTGCTTGTAGTAGTAAAGTGCCTCGGAGAGGGTCCCGCTGTGCCGGATATTTCGTTCCTGCGCGAAGGCGGTGCTTTCCTCAAGGCTCAGATACAGGACGGGGCGATCCTCCGCGAGAAGCCTGGCCAGCGTCAGCGCAAAGCAGCTTTTTCCGATGCGGCCGAGGGGGCTGAACACCATATAAAGCCGGGCCAGACCGGCCGATGCGGGTGCCGGTCCGGCATCATAGTGCTTCATCAGCTCCCGAAGAATGCCTTCGCCGGACTGGTATTTGTAAATGGCAGCGTTTTCGCGGCCCTCCGGCGGGCTGTTTTCGGAAAGATACAGCACCTCCCGGGCGGAGATCAGACTCAGGGCTTCCCG
Source organism: Oribacterium sp. (assembly GCA_963592375.1). Taxonomy (GTDB): domain Bacteria; phylum Bacillota; class Clostridia; order Lachnospirales; family Lachnospiraceae; genus Oribacterium. The sequence continues at coordinate 2,888 of CAVAXR010000195.1, forward strand.
TGTGCAATGCTCGTCGGAAAGCAGCACATCAATTTCCTTCCGTCCGGAAAATTCCCGGAGCATTTCCGGATCCTGAAAACGATAGACGTGGAAGGGCAGGTCACTCTGGTTCTCCAGAAAGCGGCCCAGCCGCTCGCTGTAATGCGGATCCGTATCGTAAAGGGCAAGTATCTTTTCCATGAGAAACCTCGCAGTTTTGAGAAATAACAGAAAGATGATATGAACAAAAGGGAAGAAGAAAATCCCGGCAAGTACGCTCGAAGGGAGCAGGGAAGGAACAGAAGCAAAAAGAGGAATGCATGAAATCTTCGGATGAGGAGAAAATGCAGAAGCTGCACTTCTATGGAGGGAAGAAGCCGCGCAGCGGCGGATCTTCGGCGGCAGCAGCCGAGCGGCGCTGCGAAATATGGGATGGGGAGTGGAAATAGCTAAGGAGAGTGGCTTCTGTCCTTCCGGCTGCCCCGTTTGTAAGTCCCAGTATAGAGAGAAAATGCGGAAGCGGCTAGATTCAGCATAAAGATATTCTCACTACAGC
>CAVAXR010000196.1:0-2977 GCA_963592375.1 Oribacterium sp.
GTACATAGTAGCAAGTATTTACATTTCTGTCAACCGCTTTTTTACATTTTTTTCAGTCCGTCTTGTCGGCGCCGCCTTCATTTTCCTCCTGTACATCCTGCGCGTCTTCCGCTGCGGACTCCCGTACTTTTGCAATGGAGGCAATTACGGTATCTGCATCCTTATCGATGCTCATAAACTTCACGCCGGATGTGCTTCTGCCGGTCACACTGACGGCGGACAGACTCATACGAATGACAATCCCCTCGTTTGTGATCAGCATGAGTTCCCGGTCTCTGCTGCACAGCTTAAAGCCCACCAGCTTTCCGGTCTTCTCTGTAAAACGATAGCACTGCAGTCCCTTGCCTCCGCGTTTCTGCACATTAAATTCATAAACCGCTGTCAGCTTGCCGTAGCCCTTTTCGGATACCACAAGAAGATACTCACCCTGTGAGAGCTTCTGCATGCCGATGACCTCATCATTTTCATTGAGCCTGATGCCGTGAACTCCCATCGCGGAGCGGCCGGTAATGCGGATATCCCGCTCGTTGAAGCGAATGGCCATGCCATTCCGGGTTCCCAGCATGATCTCCTCATTCGGATCAACCAGCTTGGCTTCTATCAGCTGATCATCCTCCTTCAGCATCATCGCAATCAGGCCGTTTTTCCGTACATTTGCATACTGGGAAATCGGTGTTTTCTTCACCATGCCGGACTTCGTTGCCAGCACCAGATACTGATCCGTATTGAAGTCACGCAGACAGAAGGACGCATTGACATGCTCCCCGGGCTGCAGCTGCAGCAGATTCACCATGGCGGTTCCGCGACTGGTTCTGGAAGCCTCCGGAATCTCGTAGCCCTTGATGCGGAAACAGCGTCCCTGGTTTGTAAAGAACATGATGTAATGATGATTGGTGGTCATGAAGAGATCCTCGATATTGTCATTATCGATGGTCTGCATGCCCTTAATCCCCTTGCCGCCGCGATTTTGCTGTTTGAAATTCTCCGGTGACATACGCTTGATATAGCCAAGTCTCGTCGCCGTGATCACCACATCATCATCTGCAATAAGATCCTCATCATCCATATCCTCATCATGCGTGATCACAGAACGGCGGTCGTCACCATATTTGTCGGCAATAACATCCAGCTCTTCCCGGATTACAGCCAGAAGCTTCTTCTGATCTGCCAGGATCTCCTGATAATAGGCAATCTTCTTCTGCAGATCCTCATACTCTGCCTGCAATCTGCCTCTTTCCAGACCTGTCAGTGCACGAAGACGCATATCGACAATGGCCTGCGCCTGTACTTCACTGAACTGGAAACGCTCGATCAGCTTTGTTTTTGCTTCCTCTACATTGGCTGCTGCCCGGATGATCTGCACAATTTCGTCGATATGATCCAGCGCCTTCAGCAATCCCTCTAAGATATGCGCGCGCTCCTGGCATTTGTTGAGATCGTACCGGGTTCTCCGGGTGACGACATTTACCTGATGCTTCAGGAACTCCTCCAGCATCTGCTGCAGATTCAGCACCCTGGGCTCTCCGTTCACAATGCAGAGCATGATCACGCCGAAAGTATCCTGCAGCTGAGTATGCTTGTAAAGCTGGTTCAATACCACGTTGGGGTTGACATCTTTTCTGAGTTCGATATTGATCTTCGCAGTAGAGCCCTTGCCGGCGGCATCATTGATGTAGGTAATGCCGTCGATTTTCTTCTCCTTCACAAGGTCTGCCACCTTCTCGATGATCCGGGACCGATATACCAGATACGGCAGTTCCTTCACAACGATTCGATGCTTTCCATTCTGCATAGGTTCAATTTCACAGACTGCCCGCATCTTGATCTTGCCGCGGCCGGTCCGATAAGCTTCTTCAATACCTTTTCGTCCCAGAATCTGCGCACCGGTAGGAAAATCAGGTCCCTGAATTATACCCAGCAGCTCATCAATGCCGGTCTCCCGGTCCTGGATCCGATTCTCGATGATGCAGTCCACCGCCTTCACCACCTCTCGAAGATTGTGAGGCGGAATGTTGGTGGCCATGCCTACGGCAATGCCTGTGGCGCCGTTTACGAGAAGATTCGGAAAACGAGCCGGCAATACAGTAGGTTCATCATATTCGTTAGAGAAATTGGGCTGAAAATCCACAGTATCCTTATTGATGCCGTTCAGCATTTCCGCTGCCAGCCGGGACATCTTTGCCTCGGTGTATCGCATGGCCGCCGGTGAATCACCATCCTCAGAACCGAAATTTCCCTGTTTATCAATGAGAACATGCCGCATGGACCATGGCTGTCCCATATATACCAGTGCACCGTAAATGGAAGAGTCGCCATGCGGATGATACTTACCCATGGTCTCTCCTACGATGGTTGCACACTTCTTCGTTTTTTTATCAGGTGTCACGCCAAGAGACTGCAGTGCAAACAGTACTCTTCTCTGTACCGGTTTCAGTCCGTCACGGACATCCGGAATCGCTCTGGAAACAATGACGCTCATGGCATAGTCAATATAGGACTTTTCCATGGTCTTTTTCAGATCGACATCCTGCACCTTATCAAAAATATTCGGCTCCAAGCTGAACCTCCTTCAAAATTCTTTATACATCCAGATTTGTCACATATTTCGCGTTGAGCTCGATGAATTCTCTTCGCGGCTCTACCTGATCGCCCATTAGTGTGGTAAATGTCAAATCCAGCTCCGCCTTGTCATCTTCCGCCATATTGACACGAAGCAGTACTCTGGTCTCCGGATCCATGGTGGTTTCTGCCAGCTCCTCTGTATCCATCTCACCGAGACCCTTGAAGCGCGAAACATCCGCGCCCTCTGCACCGATATTCTTCAGAATATCCTGATACTCCTCGTCGGAATATGCATAATAATGCTTCTTCCCCTTCGTGATATTGAAAAGCGGCGGCTGTGCAAGATACACATGTCCCTGGCGAATCAGCTCCGGCATGAAGTTGTAGATAAACGTCCGCATCAGCGTGGAAATGT
>CAVAXR010000196.1:2987-3408 GCA_963592375.1 Oribacterium sp.
AGCTTAGAAATATCGAAATCTTCATTGATGCCGGTACCGAAAGCCGTGATCATTCCCTTGATTTCTTCATTGGCATAAATTCTGTCCAGCCGCGCCTTCTGCACATTCAGCACCTTGCCTCTGAGCGGCAGTACGGCCTGGGTATTCACATTTCTGCCATCCTTCGCCGGTCCCAGTGCAGAGTCTCCCTCAACGATAAAAATTTCGCATTCCTGCGGATCCCGGCTGTTGCAGTCCACCAGCTTACCGGGAAGACCGACACCCTCCAGGGCCGATTTCCGGCGCGTCAGATCTCTCGCTCTTCTCGCAGCCGCTCTCGCTCTCTGCGCCAGAATAGACTTCTCACACATTACCTTGGATACGGCAGGATTCTGCTCCAGGAAATAGGTCAGCTGCTCAGAAACAATTCCCTGTACTGCGG
>CAVAXR010000197.1:0-3397 GCA_963592375.1 Oribacterium sp.
CTAATATATAATGTTACTTGCACTTAATTATTTTAAGTGTACGCATTTCTTTTCCTTTTATGCGCATTATGCACAACGCAAGCTGATTTTGACGCATTTTTCACGAATTTTTTTGTGCAGGTTGCTGCTTATTTTTGGAATTCTTTTCCATTTGTGCAGTCTGCTGATTTCTTATCATGATTTTTGTATAGCTTTAAGAGGATTTGCCTATGGAATTAAAGCAGCAGGACACAATATTCTATACGCAAAGGAAATATCTGTTTTACACAAGAAAAGGGACACTACTATGAAGCTGATTGATTTACACGTGCACCTGGATGGTTCGATTTCCCTGAAAACTGCCCATGAACTGGCAGTGCAGCAGGGACTCCCGCTCTATGCCGAAAGTGAGCTCCGACAGCGCATGATCGCGCCCCCGGACTGCAGAGATCTGAATGAATATCTCGCCGTTTTCGATTACCCGCTTTCCCTGATCCAGACCGAAGCGGCCATCGAATATGCGGTCTATTCCTTTCTGAAGGAGCTGTCTGCCCAGGGACTGACGGCTGCCGAGCCGCGTTTCGCAACCTCGCTTCTCACAAGAAACGGTCTCACACAGCAGCAGGCACTGGAGGCCGCCCTCCGCGGTCGTGCCCGCTTCCAAGCGGAGCAGGGAAATGTCGGCGGCTTCCGTTCTGCCTTCATCCTCTGCTGTATGCGCGGCCCGCAGGAGAACAACGAAGCTGCAAATCTCGAAACACTGGAGCTCACGAAGTCCTATCTCGGAAAGGGCGTCTGTGCCTGCGACCTGGCCGGTGCCGAAGCGCTCTTCCCCACCAGCGATTACAAATCGCTCTTTGAAAGAGCCTATGCGCTGGATCTGCCCTTTACCATTCATGCCGGTGAGGCGGCGGGCCCCGACAGCATCCGGGAGGCCCTGTCCTTCGGCGCCCGCCGCATCGGACACGGCGTCCGCTGCATCGAGGATCCTGCACTGGTCAATGAGCTGGCACGTCTCGGCATTCCGCTGGAGCTCTGCCCCACCAGCAACCTTCATACCCGCATCTTCCAAAAAATGGAGGACTATCCGATTCGAAAGCTTATGGACGCCGGCGTCCGCATCACGATAAACACCGACAACATGACGGTTTCCGACACCACTCTCGCGCAGGAATTCGCGCGCATCACAGAGGCGCTGCAGCTTACAGCAGATGAGCTGAATATCCTCGAGAAAAATGCAGAACAGGCGCAGTTTCATGATTGACCCATCGGCCCTACAGCACAAATTCGGCGTGGGAAACGCTTTCATCCGCATTTCCAAAAAAAATCCCGGCGGCACATTGCCCCGGGATTTTTTATTTCTATTCATTCCATTATTGATCCAGGTTTCACAGTCAAAGCCTGCACAAAGCTCAGACTACAATCAGCCGCCTCGAAGCCGCCGACATTTCCCCGTGATCACTGAAGCTCTGTCTTCGTGACAAGATTTCCCTCTTCATCAAAAAGAAGCTCTGCGGGCTCATCCACAGCTGTGACTCCGGGATACTTGCCGGCCTTCACATCCTCGTAATAGGACTCCGACAGCATAATCTGTCCGATATGCAGAGAGTTCGGGATTCTCACCACCCGTGCCTTGTCCATTTCGATCTCGTTGCAGGTCCGGATGCAGATCTGCATGGCCTCCTTGTCGCTGGCCACCACGCACGGGATTCGCGCTGATGCCAGTACAGTGCTGGTGATGCAGTTCGGATACATCTTCTCCACATCCATCTCGTTGAAAATCTTTGCCGTGATGGCGCTGGCCAGTCCGGTGCCGAGAGCATTTCCGTGAGAAGCCTCAGACAGATTCAGGAAGGCCGTGCGCTGCACCTTGATGCCGCCGGTGGCATAGGGTGTCGAGAAGGTTCCGGTAATGTTGGGATCCACGCCTGTTCCGGAATAATTCTTGCCGATCTCATCCACCACCAGCACGTCGCACTCCTTCACAAGAAGAGAGGGCATATTTTGGAAGGCATACTGCAGAAGCTCCGGCTCTCTCGTCAGAATGTTCTCCGGCAGAATCGCCTCCAGCCGGCAGGTTTCGTCGTAAGCATTTTCCATACAGGGAATGGCAAAGAGAATCTTGCCGGAATTGATGACCACCTCCGCCATCGTAGGAATATTCTCCGCAATGTGATTCATGCCGTCAGAATGCACAAGAGACGCCCCCTTCTGCTTGCCGAGGCCCACCGTCATCATCTTGCAGGGACCGGACTCCACTTTGCCGCGGAAGGCATTGTGCGGCTTCAGCCGGCAGGACAGAATGACACCGTCGGACTCGTAGGCATTTTTATCCATATATACGGTTTTGCCCCGGGACGACACGCCCAGCTCCACCACCTCCATGGATGACTTGATGGGGCAGCCCATGGTCTCCGGGGTAATGTTGTAGCTCTCCAGAATCTCGAGCTGTCCCTCCGCGGTTGCACCGCCGTGGCTTCCCATGGCCGGCACAATAAAGGGCTCGGCGCCCTGCTTCTTTACAAAATCCACCACTGCCTTTGTGATCACATCCACATTCCGGATACCGCGGCTGCCGGCTGTGATCGCGATGTGCATGCCCGGCTTGATTTTGGATGCAAATGCCTCCTGCGAAAGCTCCCGGTCTACGACAGCCGGAATCTCCTCCGCCGTGATCCTGTCTGCCGGAAATACCTGCGTTGCATGGAACATCTTCGGAATCGGAATGTCCCGCAGAAGCTCTGACACCTTGCCGCCCTTTGTTACTTTCATTTTCTTACCTCCTGAAATGAAAGGTCGCTTTGCCATATCCTCGGACTGCGCGCCGGACCTGATATTGAATTGTATGGAAACGCCGATGAAATCAGCATCTCTTTAAATTAATTGTAACGAAAAGAAGTGCCGATTTCAACGTTCCCGCAAGAAATAAAAACTTATAGCAGTAGTAATGTGAAGCAGTCCTGCTGACATCATTATGGAATCCCGTACGCCGGACTTGCGCAAATCCCAGACCATGACAACCAAAAACGGAAGCCCTGAAAAATCAAGGCTTCCGCAACCGCTGAGGCACGTGGGAATCGAACCCGCGACAACTTGATTAAAAGTCAAGTGCTCTACCGACTGAGCTAGTGCCTCTCATATTATTAAACAGGGCCAGTTGGATTCGAACCAACGAATGCAGGCGTCAAAGGCCTGTGCCTTACCGCTTGGCGATAGCCCTAAGTGAAATGCCTGCTGGCATAAAGAAAAGGGTGGGTACTGGGACTCGAACCCAGGGTCTCCAGAACCACAATCTGGCGCGATAACCAACTACGCTATACCCACCACAGCAATTATTTTTTATATCTTATGATATAAAAATGAGCCAGAAGGGATTCGAACCCCCGACCCACGGCTTAGAAGGCCGTTGCTCTATCCA
>CAVAXR010000198.1:0-3382 GCA_963592375.1 Oribacterium sp.
CCAGGCGCTCTAGCCAAACTGAGCCACACCCCGCATTCTTAAATACCAGCTTATGATATCGTAAAATTTACGGAACTGTCAAGACGGAAATTTATTGGCAGGTTTACAGAAAATTTACAAAAAGCCCCCTACAGACTTTACAGACTCTCCGTATAGTCTTCACCGTAAGCAAGAGCTTGCAAACTTGTGAGGATAAGCCGCATGTGCGGCAGAATGGAGAAGATTATGAAGAAATCAATGACATTTATCATGGCAGCAGCCCTTTCTATGGCAGCCCTTTCCGGCTGCGGCAGCAGCACAGCAGCCACGGAGACAGCAGCCACAGCGGCCGGTGCAGCTTCTGCGGCAGCAGACAGCAGCGCTTCCGAGGAGAAGAGCGAGGCAGCTGAGGGCTCCATGAGCGGTGATATCGATGTCATTTCCCGTGAGGACGGATCCGGAACCAGAGGCGCCTTCATTGAACTGTTCGGCATTGAGGAGAAGGATGCATCCGGAAAAAAAGTTGACAATACAACAGAGGACGCGGAGATTACCAATTCCACAGAGGTTATGCTGACTTCTGTGGCAGGTGACAAGAAGGCCATCGGCTATGTATCTCTCGGTTCTCTCAATGACAGCGTCAAGGCACTGGATATCGATAATGCTGCTGCCACCGTTGAGAACATCAAGGACGGCAGCTACAAGGTGGCGCGTCCCTTCAATATCGTGACCAAGGATGAGGTGAGCGAGACCGCACAGGATTTCATCGACTACATCTTTTCCGAGGAGGGACAGACCGTAGTTGAGGATAACGGCTACATTTCCCAGGGCAACAATGGCGCTTATGAGGCTGCCGGCGTAAGCGGCAAGGTGACGGTGGCGGGCTCAAGCTCCGTAACTCCGGTAATGGAGAAGCTGGCAGAGTCCTATGAGGCGCTGAACAGTGATGTCACCATCGAGGTACAGCAGTCTGATTCCACCACAGGTGTAACCTCTGCAGTAGAGGGGATTTGTGATATCGGTATGGCCAGCCGTGATCTGAAGGATTCAGAGCTTGAGCAGGGCGTGAAGGGTCAGGTGATTGCGATGGATGGTATTGCAGTGGTCGTAAACCTTGAGAACGGCATTTCCGGTCTCAGCACAGAGGATGTGAAGTCCATCTATGTCGGTGAGACCACAGACTGGAGCGACATTCAGTAAATAGGGGAAATGCTGATGAGATCAGCATTCCTCAGGTTTGACAGCCGCATCATATTTCGCCGGGCGGGATATGAGGTGTTGCTTTGATACACAACCATTGATTTGGAAAGGATAGTATGAAAGAGCGAATCGCCAAATATGTATTCACGCTGCTGGCATGCATGAGTATCTTTCTTGTGGTACTGATCTGCTGGTTCCTGTTTGCCAACGGCCTGCCGGCCATTTTCAAAATCGGCGCCGGAAACTTTCTTCTGGGAACGAAGTGGAAGCCGGGCAACAACATTTACGGCATCCTGCCCATGATCGTGGGCTCTGTATACGTGACGCTGGGAGCTGTCGTGATCGGTGTGCCTGTCGGGATTCTGACGGCGGTATATTTCTCCCGCTTCTGCCCGAAGAAGCTCTATAAGCTGCTGTATCCGGCAGTGGAGCTTCTGGCCGGTATTCCGTCTGTTGTCTACGGATTTTTCGGTCTTGTGGTAATCGTACCGGCCGTTGCATTTCTGACGCAGCCCTTCGGCGGCAAAGGAAAGTCGATTCTGACAGCCTCCATTCTGCTGGGCATCATGATTCTTCCGACCATCATCAGCTGTGCCAAGGCAGCCATTGATGCCGTGCCGGAAAGCTACTACGAGGGAAGCCTCGCACTGGGCGCCACCCACGAGCGTTCGGTTTATCATGTGATGGTCCCGGCGGCAAAGTCCGGCATCTTCGCCGGCATTGTGCTCGGTGTGGGCCGTGCCATCGGAGAGACTATGGCCGTGATCATGGTCGCCGGCAACCAGGCCAGTATGCCGAAGAGTCTTTTCAAGGGCGTTCGAACCATGACCGCGAACATTGTGCTGGAAATGGGCTATGCCACAGACCTCCACAGAGAGGCGCTGATCGCCACCAGTGTCGTGCTGTTCATTTTTCTTCTGGTCATCAACATTACCTTCACAGTGCTGAAGCATAAGAGTGAAGCGACGCATTAAAGGAGGCACAGACTATGAATCAGAAAGCGGAAAGCATTATATTACATATTCTGACGAAGCTGGCAGCCATCCTGACCCTCGGAACGCTGATTTTCCTGATCGTCTATATCCTGATCAAGGGGGTGCCGTACATTAAACCGAGCCTTTTCGCCTGGGAGTACACCACGGAGAATGTTTCGCTGACGCCGGCTCTCATCAATACCATAGTCATGACGGCAATGTCCCTGCTCTTTGCCGTGCCGATGGGCATCGGCTCCGCCATTTATCTTGTGGAATATGCAAAGAGAGGCTCCAAGCTGGTTGAGGTGATTCGGCTGACCACAGAAACTCTGTCGGGCATTCCCTCCATTATCTACGGACTTTTTGGATATCTCTTTTTCGTAACACAGCTGCATTTCGGCTACTCCCTGCTGGGCGGTGCCATGACGCTGGCCATCATGATCCTGCCGCTCATTATGCGGCAGACAGAGGAGTCCCTGAAGGCGGTGCCGGATCTTTTCCGTGAAGGCTCCTTCGGACTCGGCGCCGGAAAGCTGCGGACGATTTTCTCTATCGTGCTGCCCGCAGCTGTCCCCGGTATTCTGGCCGGCATTATCCTGGCCATCGGACGAATCGTCGGAGAGACTGCGGCCCTGATCTATACGGCAGGTACGGTGGCAGGTATTCCGGAATCTATCATGGGCTCCGGACGAACCATGGCCATCCATATGTATATATTGACAAATGAAGGCTTATATACAAATCAGTCCTATGCCACAGCCGTGGTTCTACTGGTGGTTGTCTGCGGCATCAATGCGTTGTCTGCCCTGGCTGCAAAGAAGCTGGCAAAGAATTAAGTCCCGTCTGTACGAATAATGGTTGGCAAGGGATCCGCAAGCCGGGCTTGCGCGAATCCCGCGCCAATGTAGGAGAAATAAAATGGATAAGTTTACGATTACAGATATGCATCTGTATTACAATAAATTCCATGCGCTGCATGGCATCAACATGAACATCGAGCCCAATGAGATCACTGCCTTTATTGGCCCGTCCGGCTGCGGAAAGAGTACGCTGCTGAAGTCTCTGAACCGTATGAACGACCTCGTAGAGGGCTGCCGCATCGAAGGAAAGATTCTTCTGGACGGTCGGGACATTTATGACAGGTCTCAGGATGTCAACCTTCTTCGAAAGAAGGTCGGCATGGTATTCCAGAAGCCGAACCCGTTCCCGATGTCCATCTATGACAACAT
>CAVAXR010000199.1:0-3353 GCA_963592375.1 Oribacterium sp.
AACCCGGCGAAAGCCGGCGACGCAAAGCTATAGGGACTGTAAAATGTCAGCCAGCTGCAATCCATAATTAAATCATTCGTGGATTCTGCTACTGACTCCTGAAATGAAGGAGTTCATATGAAGCACTTAATCAGAAGAATCGTTGTTATGACTTTTATCCTTGCTGCATTCTTTACAATGACAGCATTCGCAGGAAACGGTCAGGAAAGTACAGCATTTGAAAAGGTAAATCAGATTCGAGTTGAAAATGGTCTTCAGCCGCTTGCATGGAACAGCGGAATCGAAGCCGCTGGCAATGTAAGAGCAGAGGAAATCTCCCGCAGCTTTTCACATACCAGACCGGATGGATCTGCATGGTATACAGCAGATGCAAATCTTCTTTACGGCGAGAACCTGGCAGAGTACTATGATACAGCTGAAGAAGTCGTTGATGCTTGGATGGCTTCACCGGAGCACAAGGCCAACATCCTGAGCGCTCAGTTTACAACAGGCGCCATTTCCACCTACCAGATGGACGGCAGAACCTATTGGGCTGAAGAGTTCGGTATGTAATAAACTCAGATTAAAATTTTGCAGAGAGCAGAACATAGTCTCTGAAGGATGCAGATTTTAATTCATACTCTTTTATCCAGAAGAACCCGGGACGAAAGTTCCGGGATTTTTCTTTATAATGGTCCGGAATTTGGACAGTAATCTATTCTTGTTAAGTAAATCAAAAATCCTCTCCGTATTTAAGCCTTTTTTTAACAGGCTGTGTGCTAAAGTGCAGACATAGGTGAAAATACTTTCGCGCAGCGCAATAACAGGGGCGCGGCTGCGGTGGATTGAAGAGAATATATGAAGACAGCAAGAGAAGAGAAGAAATCTGCAAGCGGCACCTTTATCGTAGACATCCAGTGTCAGGAGAATTCAACCTGGCAGGGAAAAGTAACCTGGGCAGATCGTAAGAAGGAGCAGTATTTCCGGAGTGCGCTGGAGCTGATCCGCATGATCGATGGTGCGCTGGGTGAGGTACAGGAAGATGAATAATGAGCTGAAGAATCGCCTTTATGCCATTAATCTGATCCTTGTAGCGGTGGATGAGCAGAACGGCAGTGATTACAGCGGGCGGATTTATACGAAGTATGAAGAGAAGCCGAAGAAATTCAGCGGTATCGGTGAGCTTATGAACCTGATGGACGCACAGTATGACCGCTGGTGCTTCCCGCAGAGTGCATCCATTAACCGTGCCTTTACGAGAAGAGGCTTCCAGAAGAATGCGGCGCGCTGCCATACCCAGCAGTCGCTGATTGAGTATGCAGACAATGTGCCGCAGTATGATCAGATCTATGAGGAGCGGGGAAAGCTGGGAAGCTTTTACGTCCAGACCAAGTTCCGCCAGAACGCCAGCTGGCAGGGAGATGTCCTCTGGCTGGAGGAGGATCGCTGGAGCGGCTTCGGCAGTGTGCTGGAGCTGATTCGGCTGATGGATGATGCGCTGGAGAATGCGCATTCCGCAGAGGTATAAAGCCAAGGAAATACAGCCCGAAGGGGAGAAATGCAGACAGACAATGTTTGCGTCCATCCTCTGCGGGCTTTTTTTATTCTTTCGGATTTGCCCGGGCATGCCCGGCTGGATCCGGAAGAATTTCTCACTTAAAAAGATATTTCATGGCGCAAAAAACCGGAGCGTGTTATAATAAATCCATATCGGATAAAAGAGAGGAGACAATCGTACCATGAAGATGAAGCGACTGGGAGAAATGCTGATTGAGCAGGGACTAATTACCGATGAACAGCTCCAGCAGGCCTTTAAATTCCAGAAAGAAGAGAACGATCGTCTGGGCTCTGTTCTCGTGAAGCACGGCTTCATTACGGAGGCACAGCTGATCGATGCCCTCCGCATGCAGCTCGGCATCGACTACATTGACCTGACAAAGATAGATATCGATCCGGAAATGTCGAAGATGATTCCGAAGAGCCTTGCGATGAAGGAAAAGATCGTGCCGATCCGTTCGGTGAAGGGCGTGCTTTATCTCGCTATGGCGGATCCTATGAACTTCATGGCACAGGAGGAGGCCGCGCGGATCTCGCGCAAGAAAATCGTGCCGATGATCGCCAGCAATGCCGCTGTGGTGCGTGCCATCAATAATCTTTACGGAAATGAAGGCGCCGCCGAGGCCATGGCGCAGATGCGCGCGGAAGCCGGCATTTCTGAGGAAGCGGTGACAGCGGCCGAGGATGAATCGAAGGACAATGCACCGACGATCCGTCTGGTGAACTCCATCATTGAGCGTGCCGTGCACGAGGGGGCATCTGACATTCACTGGGAGCCGGGGGAGGCGGATATGGTGATCCGCATGCGTATTGACGGAAAGCTCCATCGGATTCTGACGATCCCGCGAAGCCTGCAGGATTCCGTCATTTCCCGACTGAAGATTATGTCCAGACTGGATATTGTGGAGCGCCGGATTCCGCAGGACGGCCGTGCCAAGCTGAAGATCATGGGAACTGAGGTGGACCTTCGTGTATCCACGCTGCCTACCATCTACGGAGAGAAGATCGTTATCCGAATCCTGCTCCGGAACGGCGAGAAGCTGAACCGCCGGGGCATCGGCATTCCTGAGGCCGAGGACAGGAAGATCGACCGCCTTCTCGGTCTCCATGCCGGCGTAATCATGATCGTTGGTCCCACCGGCTCCGGTAAGTCCAGTACCATGTATGCGCTGGTGAACGAGCTCCTGTCCGAGAGCAGCAATCTAATTACCCTGGAGGACCCCGTGGAGTACAACATCGCCGGTGCGACCCAGGTGCAGATCAATGAGAAGCTGGGACTGACCTTTGCCTCCGGACTCCGCGCCATTCTGCGGCAGGACCCGGATATCATCTGTGTCGGCGAGATTCGAGACGGCGAGACCGCGGAGATTGCGATGCGTGCCGCCATGACCGGACATCTGGTGATCACCACCATCCACACCGAGGATGCGGTGTCGGCCGTAGACCGTCTGCGGGATATGGGCGTGCCGGGGTATCTGATTGCCGCCGGTGTCCGCGGCATTATCTCCCAGAGACTGCTGCGGCGGATCTGCCCGAGCTGCAAGACGGAATATACACCGGAGCCGGGTGAGCTGAAGGCGGCGGGGCTGCCGGAAATCCCGGGGAGAATCTACTATAAGGGCAGCGGCTGCGACCTCTGCTTCCACTGCGGCTATCGCGGACGAATCGGCGACTTTGAGGTGCTGCTGATGAATGATGCGCTGCGGCGCTGCATCACGGAGGACAGCGGCAAGCAGACCTTCCGGAAGCTCGCAAAGGAAACCGGCTACCGCACTATGATCGAGAATGCGGAGGAGCTGGTGCTGCAGGGCATCACC
>CAVAXR010000200.1:0-3336 GCA_963592375.1 Oribacterium sp.
GCAGGAGGCTATCAACTCTGTTGTTGAGGAGCTTGGTCTGAAGAAGAAGTAATTCCCTTTTTTGTTGAAATGTGCGCCCGGGCTTCTGCAGACAGCAGAATCCCGGGTGATTCAGACATAAGAGCCTGTTTTTGAATTTCAGGAGGAAGTAATGAAGGTTTCAAGAGATCAGATCACCGGTGCGGTGACCGTACTGCTGGGCATCTTTGTATTTGTGATGATCAGCCAGTTTTCCGTGCCCTTTACTGCTGAGTATCCCGGTCCCAAGGCGCTGCCTGCACTGGCCGGCATCGGCTTCATCATTTGCGGCGCCGGCATTTTTCTGGAGGGCTGCCGTAAAACAGAGGAGAAGACATTTCTCGTAAAAGAAGGATGGATTCGCCTTATCATTAACCTTGTATTGATCGCTGTTTACATTCTTGCCATGAAGTATATCGGCTTCATGATTGCAACGCCGATTCTGCTGTTCGTGCTTTCAACTTGGTACGCAAAGGGCTACAAGTCAACGGTAGTGCAGCGCATTATCTTTGCTGTTGCCGTGACCGCCGTTGTTTATCTGGCATATCACGTTGCCTTCGGCTATTCCATGCCGGACGGCCTGCTGTTTGGCTGAGAAAGGGAGGCAGAATAGATTATGAATGAAATTATCAGCTTTATTATTCAGTCCTGCACGAATCCGCTGAACCTGCTTCTGCTTCTTGTGGGAAATGTTCTCGGCATGATTTTCGGAGCCATCCCCGGCCTGAACGGCACCATGGCGGTTATGCTTTTCATGCCGATTACCTACGGCATGGATACCGGCTCTGCTATTATGTTCCTGATGGCACTCTGGATCGGCGGCTGCTCCGGCGGCTTCATCGGTTCTGTGCTGCTCGGTATTCCGGGTTCTCCTTCTTCTGTGGCTACCTGCTTCGATGGCTATCCCATGGCAAAGAAGGGCGAGGCCGGCAGAGCACTGGGCATCGGTATGGTGGCTTCCTTCATCGGAACATTCCTCAGTGCGATCCTCGGTGCAATCTTCAGCCAGACGGTTGCCAACATTGCGTTTGCCATCGGTCCGTGGGAGTATTTCGGTCTCTGCTTCCTGGCCATTACCATGGTGCTTGCCATTTCCAAGGGAAACATGCTGAAGGGTCTGACCTCAGCCTGCATCGGTCTTCTGTTCGCTTCTGTCGGATTTTCGCCGATCGACGCAGAGGAGCGTTTCACCTTCGGAAACATGTACCTCATGGGCGGTCTCGGCATGACCACTGTGCTGATCGGTATCTTCGGTCTCAGCATGATGATCATCGCACATGCCAAGGGCTTCGATCCGCTGCCTGAGGTGGACAGAAACCTCATCAAGGGCGTCGGCATCAAGGCCAAGGACATCCGCGAGAACATCGTAAACATTATCCGTTCCCTGCTCATCGGTCTCGGCATCGGCTTCCTGCCCGGCATGGGCGCCGGCCTGTCCAACCTGGTGGCATATTCTGTAGCAAAGAACAATTCCAAGCATCCGGAAACCTTCGGAACCGGTAATCCGGAGGGTGTATGGGCATCTGAGTGCTCCAACAATGCATCTGTCGGCGGCGCTATGATCCCGATGGCTGCCCTCGGTATCCCCGGTGACTCTGCAACGGCGCTGCTGATCGGTGCTCTGACCATTCACGGTCTTGAGATGGGTCCGATGGTCTTCAAGAATTCCGGAAATATCGTATATCTGATGTTTACAGTCGTGGCACTCTGCGCCATCATCTGTTTGGTGCTGCAGGCAGTGGGCATGCGTGTGTTCCCGCTGGTGCTGAAGATTCCGTATCATTATATGTATCCTGCACTCATTGTGATTTCCCTGATCAGTGCCTATGTGGATTCCTCCAGCCTGTACAAGTGCGGCATGATGCTGTTCTTCGCAGTGGTCGGCATTCTCATGAGCTACGGCGGACTGCCGCAGTCTCCGCTGATTCTGGCCTTTATTCTCGGCCCGACACTGGAGAGCAACATGCTGAAGGCTTTCCAGAATACCGGAACCTTTACCACCTTCTTTACAAGACCGCTGTCCTGTGTGTTCATGATCATCGGTATCCTCTGTGTATTCTCACCGATCGTGAAGTACCTGTATGCGAAGGCAAAGGGCACCAAAGCAGAGTCTGTGGGCGTGGACAACGACTGACGTCGGACGCAAACGAAGGCGGCCCTGCGGGGCATTCGCCTGAGATTTTTACCTGCTGAATTTCGGGAGGGCGCGCAGCGCCCTCCCTATTAAGAAGGAGAATATTATGGGATTTCGGTTTTCTAAGGCGCTTCCCCATCCGGTGGAGACCCTTTGCCACAGACCCTGGGAGCTGGCGGTGGAGCCCTTCCAGGTTTCCCCCAGAACCTATTATGTGTCCGGTCAGAGCTGGGTGGGCGCATATCTGATCGATACAGGAGCCGGCCTGATCCTGCTGGATACCGGCATTGCGGAGAGTGCATATATGCTGGTAGACAGCATTTACAAGCTGGGCTACAAGCCGACAGACATCAAGATGATCCTGCTGAGCCATGCACATCTCGATCACTTCGGCGGAGCGGCCATCATGCAGTCTCTCACCCATGCTCCGCTGTACATGTCCGCTGAGGACGATCTCTTCATGCAGAAGTGTCCGGAGGAGACGGAGCTTGGCGAGCTGGATCTCTGGCATGTCCAGCACATTCATGTGGACAGGCATTACGACGACAATCAGGCCATCGTGCTCGGAGACATTTCCATCCGTACGCTGCTGACACCGGGACATACCATCGGCTGCACCAGCTTCTTCTGGGATGAGAAAAATCCGGTGACTGGCGAGACCTATACCATCGCAATGCACGGCGGTGTCGGCGCCAATACCATGAACGACAGATATTACAGCACCAGCAAGTATCTGACACCGGATCTTCGCGAACGCTTCTATGAGGATGCGGAGAAGCTGAAGCGTATGCATGTGGACATCGCACTGCCCAGTCATCCGAATCAGATCGAGATTCTGGATCGTGCCGGCAGCTACAGCCATGAGAATCAGCCGTACCTGGATGACACGATCTGGGCAGATTTCATTGACGAGCGTGTTCGTCAGGTTAGAGAGGCAAAGTGATGGAGTATACAGAACAGGGAAATGTCTTCGGCTTTAAAATCCGGTGGTTTATCGAAAATTGCTGCGAGATCAAGCTTTCCAACGGGAAGACCATTGTGATCGATCCGATGCTGGTGAAGTCGGTGGATGAGAATTCCACCATGTGGGAGCGGGATTTCTGCTCCGGCTTCGGCGTAGATGATCTGGAGGGCTGCGATTATGTGCTCCTCACGCATGTGCACGGCGACCACATTACCTCACT
>CAVAXR010000201.1:0-3322 GCA_963592375.1 Oribacterium sp.
ACATAGGAACGGAACTTCTCGTTCTTTGCAACGAAGTCAGTCTCGGAGTTAACCTCAACCACAACGCCTGCCTTGCGGTCCTCGGAAAGCAGTGTGTAGGAAATACCCTCTGCTGCAATTCTGCCGGCCTTCTTAGCGGCGCTGGCAAGACCCTGCTCTCTCAGGAACTCAACTGCCTTGTCCATATCACCATCAGTTGCAGTCAGGGCCTTCTTACAGTCCATCATGCCTGCACCTGTCATCTCACGTAACTCTTTAACCTGAGCTGCTGTAATTGCCATTGATTTATCCTCCTAAGGTATTCAATGAAAATCGACTACGGTTGTTTATTACTGCTCTGCTACCAGAGAATCATCCCCAGCTGCTGCAGCTGCGGCCTCTTCCTCGGTCATCTCGCCCTGCTTAGCCTCGATCACAGCGTCAGCCATCTTGGAAACAATCAGCTTGATTGCACGGATAGCATCATCGTTGCCCGGGATTACATAATCCAGCTCTTCCGGATCAGCATTTGTATCAGCGATACCGAACAGAGTGATGCCCAGAGCCTGAGCCTCCTTCACGCAGATCTTCTCCTTCTTCGGATCTACTACGAAGATAGCGTCCGGGATCTGCTTCATATCCTTGATGCCGCCGATGTTGGCCTCAAGCTTAGCCCACTCCTTCTTCAGAAGTGTAACCTCCTTCTTCGGCAGAACGTCAAAGGTTCCGTCCTCAGACATCTTCTCGATCTCCTTCAGTCTTGTGATTCTGGTCTGGATGGTCTTGAAGTTTGTCAGCATACCGCCGAGCCATCTCTCATTTACATAGAACTCACCGCAGCGAAGGGCCTCTGCCTTTACAGCATCCTGTGCCTGCTTCTTGGTACCAACGAACAGAACAGTACCGCCGTTTGCAACGATCTGTACCATAGCGTTGTAAGCATCGTCAACCATCTTCACTGTCTTCTGCAGATCGATGATGTGGATACCGTTTCTCTCTGTGTAGATGTACGGAGCCATCTTAGGGTTCCATCTTCTGGTCTGGTGGCCAAAGTGTACGCCGGCCTCAAGCAGCTGCTTCATTCCAATTGCACTCATGTTTCTACCTCCTGGTTGAATCTTCCATTCATACCTGTGTGCACGCCGGCTTCATCTCCATTCGAGACACCTCCGGTTCTGATATGAATGTGCATAATAATAGAGTCGTGTCCGCAGACACGACCCATACTATAGCACAGTCCTTTCATTGAAGTCAATCGAATATTTCAACGATTTCATTTTCTTTTTTCTCGCCCGTCTGTGCTTCCTTCGGCTTTGTCCAGCACATGTATTCGCACTCGGGATAACGGGAGCAGGAATAGAAAATCCTTCCCTTCTTGCTTCTGCGCTTCACGCACTCCGCGCCGCAGTCCGGACAGACAAAGCCGGCATATTCAATGTACGGCTTTGTATTCCGGCAATCCGGGAAGCCCGGACATGCCAGAAATTTCCCATGGGGTCCGTACTTAATCACCAGGTTCCGTCCGCACTTGTCACACCTGACATTGCTCTCCTCATCACGGATGGTGATCTTCTCCACCTCCTGGTTTGCGGTTTCCACCGCCTCTGAAAGATCCGGATAGAAGTTCTCAATGATCGTCTTCCAGTCGATTTTTCCCTCTGCCACCGAATCCAGCAGAGACTCCATATTTGCAGTAAACGCTGTATCCACGATCGTCGGAAAGCTCTTCGACATCATGTCATTTACGGCAAGTCCCAGCTCTGTCACAAAGATATTTTTCTTCTCCTTTGTGATATACCGACGGGCAATCAGCGTGCTGATGGTCGGCGCATAGGTAGACGGACGTCCGATGCCGCCCTCCTCCAGCGCCTTGACAAGCGAGGCCTCGGTGTAGTGTGCCGGCGGCTGCGTGAAATGCTGCTCCTTCTCGAAGCTGTCCAGTGACAGTCTGTCTCCCACCTGCATGTCGGGCAGGAGGACATTTTTCTCCTCCTTATCCTCCTCGGACATGTATACAGAGAGAAATCCGTCGAAGCGCAGCTTGCTGCCGCTCACATTGAAAATATACTCCCCGGCCTTCAGCTTCACAGTCTCCGTGTCATAGACCGCGCTCTCCATACGGGATGCCAGAAAACGGCGGTAAATCAGCTGGTAGAGCCGGAACTCATCTCGTCCCAGGCTTTCCTTTGCCTCGGTCGGCGTAATGTCCAGATATGTCGGACGGATTGCCTCGTGCGCATCCTGAATCTTCACCTCACCCTGGGACTTCTGCTGCACCTTTTCTGCCACGTACTCGCTGCCGTACTTTTCCTCAACGTAGCGGCGTGCCTCAGCATCCGCCTCATCCGCAATTCGTGTGGAATCGGTACGAAGATAGGTGATGAGACCCACCGTACCGTGTCCTTCCACATTAACGCCCTCATACAGCGACTGCGCGATCCGCATGGTCTTAGCCGTCGGGAAGGACAGAAGCTTCGAAGCCTCCTGCTGCAGCGTACTGGTTGTAAACGGCAGCGGCGCCTTTTTCTTCCGCTCGGATTTCCGGATGTCCGCCACCTCGAAGTCCGCCGTACCGATGCTTCGGATAATGTTTTCGGTCTCCGCCTGCGAGCGCAGTCCCTGCTTTTTCTCTTTCCCGTAGAATCCGGCCTTCAGCTTCTTTTTTCCGAGCAGCAGATTCGCCGCCAGCGTCCAGTATTCCTCCGGCACGAAGGCATTGATCTCATTTTCACGGTCGCAGATCATGCGAAGCGCCACAGACTGCACTCTGCCGGCGGAAAGCCCCTTCCGGATTTTCTTCCAGAGCAGAGGGCTTATGGTATACCCCACCAGACGATCCATGACCCGGCGTGCCTGCTGTGCATTGACAAGATCCATGTCGATCTTCCGCGGATTCTTCAGGGCTGTGCTCACTGCGTTTTTTGTGATTTCGTTAAAGCTGATTCTGGAGATCTTCTTCTGATTGGCCGGATCCTTGCAAAGCTCATTGTTCAGATGCCAGCTGATCGCCTCCCCCTCACGGTCCGGGTCGGTTGCAAGATAGATGCGATCCGCCTTTTTCGCTTCCTTTTTTAATTTGCTGAGCAGCTCACCCTTGCCGCGGATCGTAATGTACTTCGGTGTATAATCATGCTCCACATCTACGCCGAGAGAGCTCTTCGGCATGTCGATCAGATGCCCCATGGTGGCATCCACCGTATAATTTTTCCCGAGGAATTTACTGATGGTTTTCACCTTCGCCGGGGACTCTACAATAATCAGATTGTTTGCCATTTATGCTGTATCCTTCGCTGTCATAAGGGCGCTGCCGCCCTTTTGTGAATATCAGTAACTGTTTATACCC
>CAVAXR010000202.1:0-3320 GCA_963592375.1 Oribacterium sp.
GGGTATGGGTCATCTGCGCCCATTTTCGCCCGCTGGTGCCTTTGCAGTGCTCCATCTGCCCGCATCCCGGCCCGGTTCCGCCCCGGCCCCCGGTCTCCCCGGATTTTCCCCCGTTTTCGCAAATTTCCGTGGTTCCCGGCTCCCGCCTGCGAGGTCTCCGATTTTGCCCGGATCAAAAAACAAAAAAATTCTCTCCCGCCGCCGCGCCGCGCAACCGTTCTCGCCGCCGGGACAAAAAAGTTTCATTCACGCAGAAAAGCCGCTATGCAATGCATAACGGCTTTTTCTTATTCGTTTGAAAACGCTTTGTAATATTCCGCTGCTCTCAGGTTCTCCGCTGCCCAGGCTCTCGCGTCTTCTTCGTCCATCATTTCCCGGCTTCGCTTCTGCTCAATCGCACGTCCTACCACGTCCGCGCCTGCCCGTTCGCTCTTAACCAGGTGGTAGTTCCCGTCTCCGTCTCGGTACAGTGTTTCTTCCGTGATCTTTTTTGCCACTTCATACAGCACTTCGTTTTTCCCGCTTCCTTCGACCACTTTTGCTTTCATCCGTTCTTCCTCCGGATGCAGCCCCACTAACCTCCGCAGCCATTCTTCGGTTTCCTTCCCCACATCCTCGTTCCCCACTTCGACAACTCTTCCGTCCGGCCTGCCGAAAAATCTTGTTTTCTTCACCTCCCCGGTCTCTACATTTTCCACTGTAACGGTCACCGTAAAGGCGCATTCTGTCTCTCTTTGCATTGGTGTTCTCCTTTCTGTCTGATTTTCCCACTTTCGTTCTCATACAATTTTCTGCGGTGTCTCCGGAGTTCCCCATCCCCAGGAATGCTTTTCCCCGGAGACCTCGCAAACAATTTTCAGTTTTTGGAGGGGGGGTATAAATACCCCAGTTTGGTAGCCACCAGCCGCATAAACCGCCGGTTGTAGTGCGCCGCCCGCTCATGCCCGTATCCCACCGCAAAGGCCGCGCCGTCCAGCGTGTGCGTCCGCTTGATGTGGTACATCTCCAGCATATTGTAGACCGGTTCCATGCCCTCCGTCTGTCTCACGTCTTCTAGTGCCGCAGTGATTGCGTCCACTTCTTCCCTCTGCCGTGGTGGCAGCTTGTCATACTCTTTTTTCCGTCTGTCATAGGTCCTGAGGGCAATCCGCACCTGCGCCCACCAGTCAGCTTTCATGGCGTTCCCCCATGTCCCACGCCCACCCGCTGAGCGCAGTTCCGCCGTCCTCCTTGCATTTTTTGCAGTGGAGGTGGTTACAATATTTGCACCCCTCAGCCTTCAGCTCCTCCATCGCCTTGGGGAACATGTCTCCGTACCATTTCCCCATGCCCAGCAGCGCCCCGAAACTCGTTGCCACCGCCTGGATGTCCCGTGAAAAGTCCGCCTGGATGCCCTCAATCTTGCTTTTGTTTCTGATGGGCCCACTTGTCCCTTTGTTTTTTATCGGCACGACCTTTTTGCTCATTCGTCCGCACCTCCTCCGGTTGCGATTTCACCGGCGCAGGCCGCATAGCCCGCCAAATCCACAAACGTATCCTCCGTTGCGTCCGCAGCTCCGGTGGTCAGCCGCCCGATCTTAAACAGCGCCATCATGATTGCCACGTCTTCTCCGGTGATACATACCCCTGCGCCGTCTTCCACGCACTGTCCCCGTAAGTACGTCTCCCAGTACCTTCCGACTACCTGGAAGTTGTCTTCCGGTTTGCCATAGTCCTGTTCTCTCTGCCCGCAGACGCATTCTTTCGCCCGCTCCAGTACGTCTTCTCTCGTCATGCTCATTCTCCTTTCAGTGGGCCGTTTTATATTCCGCTGGCCCCCGGCGGTCTGGCTGCCCCGTTGCTCTCGTCCCTGGAACCAGAGGAAGGAGTTGCACCACCCGGACGGGGATTGCGTTTGTGAGTGGCACCACGGCATTCATCCGTCGTGGTGCTTGTGTCCGCCGCTCGGCCCTGGTATATGTAGCCGGGAGGCCGATTTGAACGGCCTTCAGTGGGTGAATATGGAGATAAGCCCCACGCGCTCCCTGCCCCGGCATATTATTTCTTCTGTTTTCGCCCGAAGACTCGCTTTCCGTCCGTGCGGAACAGTCTTGCAAACAGGTAAATCCCGCCGTACCCATCGTCATGAAACTGGCTTAAATCCGTCAGCTCATATTCCGGGTATAGCTCCATCCACGCATTCTGATCCATGTCTGCCAGTTCCGTTGCCTTTTTTTTTGACCGAATTCTGGTATCACTGATTTCCGGCTCCGGATCAATCAGATTTTTACTGCCGTTGTAGCTCCGGTATGTCAGTTGTTCTTCTTCATCATCTGCGTGGCTTTTTGCAATGTATCTGGTTAGAGCTGTAATGCCGTTTTTGTCAAATTGCAGCCGCTTTGTGTTGGCGTATCCCAGCCCCCACTTTTTCTCGATGGTGTCACGGTCAATCCCACCAGATAGAATCATGTGTACGTGATACCGCCCCTTTTTGCTCTTTTCCATCTGCCAGATATATTTCATCTCGATTCCCGCTTTTTTGTACAGTCTCCGCAGCTTTCTGAGGTACGCCTGTATTTTCTTCGTGGCCTCTTCCTGCGTCTCCGGGTTTTTAGCATAGGTCAAGGTAATGCTCATGTCTTCATCTGTAAAATTCGCATGGGCCACCCGTTCTAGGTGTTCCGCAGCGTGTCTCCGATTGAGTCTCTTTTGAGCTTCCCGGCTTGCCTTTTTTCGTGTACGTTTTCCCGGAGTGGGTTTCCCGCAAGGGACCACCGGGTAAACATACACGGTCATGTATTCTCCGCACTGGTACCGTTTCTCCCGGTAGATTGCTCTCCCTTTCATTTTTCTCTCCTCCGGTTCTTAACTTAATACTCCTTACAAGCCTGATTCAGGGGTTGCCCCCTGCGCTTTGCGTTTGCCTCATTTCCGCCCCTCCGGCCGGAATCCGCTGCACTGTCCACCGCATTTCTTCCCGTGGTGCTCGCAGCAAAAATTCCCGTCCTTGACGCAGCGGAGGCAAATGCACTCCCTGTGCAGTTGTTCGCAGATTTTTTCATGGTCTCCCGTCCGTTTTTTCTTCCATGCCATTTTTACACCTCCTGTATGGTTATGCCTTTTTTCTCCTGCATCAGCTTCCGCTTCATCCGGTAAACCGCCGTCTGCGTTGCCCTGCTTTTTACGTCCTCTACTATATATAATGTATACCCGCCGTTTTTGTCCCTTTTGCGGTATGTAAAATCGGCCTTGTAGACAATCGGTCGCACCCGCTCCCCGCCTGATTTTGTGTATCCCTCCTGGAGCGTAAAGTTGACCTGTAATCTCAAATCCTCTATTTC
>CAVAXR010000203.1:0-3311 GCA_963592375.1 Oribacterium sp.
GCTCAGCAGTGTCTGTTCCGATTCTTCTATGGCTTTCCTGATTTCCTCTGAAAATTTCGACATACTCATCTCCCCGTTGCTGTCCATACCGATTTTGCTGCCGTGCAGCTGCAAATCTATGAACATCTTATCACCTTTACCCCCCCCATGACAACGCGGCCGAGAAATTAGACAGGTCGGTGCGAATTTTTCACACAGCTTGTATAACAGCGGGTCGAAAAGCATAAATCCCGCAGCATAAGCCGCGGGATTTTTCCGTACAATACCGTTCTTTTCTTTTAATCTATACCACAATAAATCATCCGTAATCCATCACGGTGTGATCACAACCGGCTCCTCTGCAAAACGAGTTGATTTATCGCAAGGTCAATAGAACCGTTGGCCTTCTTTCCGGCCGTCACCTCCTTCGCAAAGAGCAGCGAGCACATAACACCCTCTACCGCAGCATCCGTAACCGAAAAAATATAGGCTTACTGCTCCTTCTCCTCCGTCGGCAGAGCTTTCCTCCTAGTCAGAATCGCAAGCAGTGCAAGTACTGCATTGATCAGACACCATCCGGCCCAGATATTGAGGTCTGTATAACTTCCGGCCAGAACGAAGCCCACAATCGCACCAAAACCAAACAGCACAATCAGCGCAATATTTCCGCCATTGCCCTTTGCGCCGCGCGTTGCGATCGAAACAATGCCGCCTGCCAGCATCAGAATCGACACCAGAAGCCCGGCGCTGCCGCTCGATTCTCCGTTTTGATCCAACGCATTGTATACACCGGCAGCACAGGACTGCAGCGATACAAATACGAACATGATAATTGACAGAATTCCGGACACCAGCTTCCACGTTTTCATACTACTACCCTCCATGTTAAATTGTTGTGAAAACATTGCAGATGATCATTGCTGTTGTTATTGTACTCTACTGTTCCGTCCGATTGGTGTGCTGTCTGCACACATTGCATTCCGCAATACAATTGCTCTTATTTTTCCTTTATTCCCGAAATCAAAAGCGCTTCTCCGAAGTGCTCCAGCAGTTCATTCGTTTCCTCCACGGAGAGCTTCCGCTCTATCGCAAAAATCAGTATTGCATCCCGGCGGTTCCGCGCATAAAGCGCCGCCTCCTGCACGATTGCCAGGCAATGCTGCAGCTCCGAAAGAGAAATCCCGGCAGCCAGCGCCAGCATAACCACCCGATCTCTCCCCGGCTTTCGTGTTCCGTTCAGAATCTGGTACCCGTATGTCCGCTCAATACCTGCCGCCCGGATAATCTCCGCTGCACTTCGGTTCTTTACCTCCGGGAGCGCCATAAAATACAGATGAAAGTCCTGTGGTTTTGTCTCCACTGTTGAGAGCTCTGAGACAAATGTCTGCAGGCTCTTCTCTGTATCTGTTCGCTTCAGTATGTTCAAAAGCTTTTCTGTTGTATTTTTCTCCATCTTTCCGTTGTTCCTCTTTCGCTTATTGTTCAGCACCGCATCACCCGTTTTTTACACCAAAGACATTTCCATAGCAATCCTCTGCCGCGTCTGCTACAATTTTAAGGAACTGCTGATTTCATCAGCGTTTCCCTAATGTACAGGAAAGGAAGCTGCCATGAGCAATCTCACACAGGACTGTGAACGGTCCTTTTATCATGAAATCTATTCGCTGGAGTTCCCCGGACAGGCGCTGGTTGTCGATCAGACAAACGAACACATTTATCTTCGGAAAATGCTTTCAGATTACAGCACAGAGGTTTATTCCTACCTGAAGGGCCACCGCTGCCGAAATATTCCCTATGTGCGGGATTTCTGGCAGGAGAATGCTTCTCTTATCGTGATTGAAGAGTACATTTCCGGAGAAACGCTTGCAGACCGTCTTCAAAGGCCGCTCTCCGAAGCGGACGCGCTGCATATTCTTTTCGGACTTCTGGACGCCCTTGAATTTCTCCATCATGCAGAACCGCCAATCATTCATCGCGACATCAAGCCGCAGAACATTATGCTGACCGATGACGACATCGTAAAGCTGGTCGATTATGACGCAGCAAAGCTTGCCCATCCGGGCAGCAGCAAGGACACCGTCCTGATGGGTACAGCCGGTTCCGCTGCGCCTGAGCAATACGGCTTCGCCGCCTCTGATGTCCAAACAGATATCTATGCCGTCGGCATCTTAATGAAATCGCTTTTTTCCGAAACAAATCGCTATCGAAATGTCATCAAAAAAGCAACCCGCATAGACATGAAAAAACGTTATGCAAATGTCTTCACCCTTCGCCGTGCAATCCTACGCGCAAGTGCTGGGCATTCCCACCCTGAGCCGCGCACAGCTGTCGGCTTCTATCTCCCGCTTCCCGGTTTTCGCAGCGGAAACCCTGCTTTGATGATTTTCTCAGCCGTTGGCTACATTTTTCTGCTTTCCCTCTGCCTTCGCCTGCAGATTCCGGATGCAGACAGCACGGCTCTGCTTTGGGGATACCGTATCACATCACTGATGATCTTTCTCAGTCTGCTGGATCTCTTCAGCGACTGGACACCTGTTTCGCGCAGTCTGCCCTTTATCCACAGTCGGCGGCGTATTGTCCGCATCCTGGTACGCCTTCTGTACGCGCCGCTTTATGTGGTCCTCTGGCTTAATCTGCTGGTTATGTTCGACAACATTCTTCCATAAAATGCACTGTACGTGCGCCGCATCATCGAAAATCATAGCACAAAAAATCCCGCCCTTGGTATGCAGGCAGCACACAGCAAGGACGGGAAGCCAAACAGCCCAAGCGAATGAAAATATGCTTCATTTTTTCATCACGTTCACAGCTGATTACATTATTCTCTTTTTGTAGCAGTCCTCTTGTTGCTTCCTAATTTTCTGTCAGCAGGAATGCCATATACAAAGGCAGCGTCAGTATCTGCCCGGCACTGCCGACATTATAATCTCCAAGCTTGATCATCTGGTCAACATGATACTTTTCCGGATGCTTCAGGATGGTTCTGGCACTCTTGGTGTTGCCAGAGACTGCCTTCACTTCAATCAGTGTACATTTTCCGTTCCATCGAATCACAAAATCAATTTCCAGTCCGGAATCTTTATGAAAATAATACAGCTTCCGTCCCATCTTCGAGAATATATCCGCGATCAGTCCTTCAAAAATCGCGCCTTTGTAAGCGAACAGATTACCCTGCAGAATGTCAAACTGTGTACCATCCTCCAGCATTGCCACGAACAGCCCCATATCGCGCATATATACCTTGAATACATCAGTTTCGGCATTTCCATCCAGCGGTAATTCCGTGATGGAAAGATTATAGCAGCGCGAAATGATGCCGGCATCCTCAATCC
>CAVAXR010000204.1:0-3308 GCA_963592375.1 Oribacterium sp.
GTGCGAGAGCACTGCAGGGGGGTTTTGTGTTTGAACATATCAAAAACACCACCTTAACGGGGATAGTTGTGCTGAATTATTCAAAAGTACCACCCTTAAAAAGATACTCGATCAGGAAGATGCATTCTGATAAAGCACTTTGAGATGCTTTTACGGCTTGTCTGATTTATGGTACAATTATTTTCCTGCAGATGAGCGGCGGCTTCGGAAGAGTCACCATTCCCACAAATCTGGGAGAGTTTCCGCCGGTCTCTGCATCGGCAATTCCGCACAGATGGCTGGACAAAACCTGTCGGCCGCTGACTGTTGAGGAGCTTCACGGCATTGTCAGAAGCTTTGCGAAGATCGTGAAGGATAATGTCTCCGTTCCCGTGATCATGGCGGGCCGCGTGGACAACCCGGATCTGGCGCTGGCATGTCTGGAGGAGGGAAGCTGCGATATGATCAGCCTCGGCAGACCGACATTGGCAGATCCCGACATTGTGAATAAAATCCGTCAGGATAAGGTGAAAGACATTCGCCCGTGCATTTCCTGCCAGGAGGGCTGCATGGGCCGCATACAGACCTATTCACTGATCAACTGTGCCGTTAATCCGGAGGCGGGCAAGGAACGCACCAACAAGCTGAATCCCATCACGGAGAAGAAGCGTATTCTGATTGTGGGCGGCGGCCCGGCCGGCTGCGAAGCAGCGAGAGTGCTTGCTTCCAGAGGCTATGAGGTGAAGCTCTGCGAGGCCGGCGAAAAGCTTGGCGGAAATCTTCTTCCGGGCGGTGCACCTTCCTTCAAGGAGGACGATCTGGCCCTGGCGGCGTGGTACGAGCATGAGCTCGCACGTCTGCAGGTAAATGTGCAGTACAACACCCGTGTTGATGCAGCACAGATTCGTGCGGAGGCTGCTGATGTTGTGATTTTTGCCACCGGCTCCAGACCGAAGCTTTTCTCACTGGGAGACGATGCGCATGTCCATGCGGCTGAGGACGTTTTGCTTTCGAAGGTTAATGTCGGCGAGCACGTCGCTGTGGTCGGTGCGGGACTTGTCGGGTGTGAGCTGGCACTTGATCTGGCCATGAAGGGCAAGAAAGTAACGCTTGTAGAGGCGCTGGACAAGATCATGGCAGTCAACGGTCCGATCTGCAGTGCGAATAAGGAAATGCTGGAGCGCCTGCTTCCTTTTAATGGCGTAGAAATCATCACCGGCGCACGGGTGAAGAGCTTAGCGGACGGCAAGCTTCTTATGGAGGTAAACGGCGAAGAACAGAGTCTTCCGACGGATGATGCTGTGCTTTGCGTCGGCTACAAGAGCGAAAATGCCCTCTGCGAAGAACTTCGCAACGAGCTGCCGGAGAGCTATGTGCTGGGAGATGCCAGAAGCGTTTCCAACATCATGTATGCGATCTGGGATGCATTTGAGGTGGCAAACCATATCTGATTTGTTATTGCTGAACAAAAAGATTTAAAAACATGCTGAGAGAGAAAGCAGGAGGTACCGTTTTACGGCATCTCCTGCTTTTGCATAGTTATCAATACCGTGCATCGGCTATGGCGCGAACCTTGTCATGGTTACAAAGCTAGGAAAAGATAGCTTTCTCAAGGATTGCTGCCTCTGCTAAGGGGCGGCATCCTTTTTCTGCGAAGAGAATCAGGGAATACGATGGTTCACATTCGTCCGCTGAAATGTTACAATGCAGTCAGCCGGAGAGGACTTAAACACAGGAGGGCTGCAGCAACAGATTATGAGGATGACAGATACAACATCAACATTACGGAGAACATGGGCGGACATTGATCTGGATGCCCTGGAATATAATTACAATCGGATTCGGGACTATATCGGCCGCGACAGGAAGTTTCTTGGCGTGGTAAAGGCGGATGCCTATGGACATGGCTCTGTCCAGGTCGGGCAGAAGCTGGAGAAGCTGGGAGCCGATTATCTTGCGGTTTCCAGCATTGACGAAGCCATGGAGCTCCGTCTCCACGATATCAGGATGCCGATACTGATTCTCGGGCATACGCCGAAGGAGCAGGTGGAACGGCTCATTCAGCTGGACATCACGCAGGCAGTATCCTGCGAGGCCAAGGCGCAGGAATACAGCGAAGAGGCGCAGCGCTGCGGAGGAACGCTGAAAATCCATATCAAGGTGGATACCGGTATGTCGCGTCTCGGCTACATTTGCGATCAGGACTATTTTCAGCATGGAGTGGACGGCATCGTTGAGGCATGCCGGCTTCCGGGACTGGAGGCAGAAGGCATTTTCACGCATTTTGCGGTGGCAGATGAGCCGGGAGAGGAAGCGAAGGCTTATACGGAGCATCAGTTCCGGCTGTTTACGGAGGTGATCCGGGCAGTCGAGGAGAAGTGGGGCGAACGCTTCGCAATCCATCATTGTGCAAATACCGGTGCCACAGTGGATTATCCGGAAACCTGGCTGGATATGGTGCGCCCGGGACTCCTTCTGTACGGCTACGGAGAATTCGCAGCAAAGCTTGGACTTCGGCCGCTGATGTCACTGAAGACAACAGTGAGTACGATTAAGATCTATCCGAAGGGAACAAAAATCAGCTACGGCGGCATCTATACGACGAGCGAGACGGAGAGAATCGGTGTGGTTCCGTATGGCTATGCCGACGGCTTTTTCCGCATCCTGTCCAATCGCTGCAGTCTCATGACGACAGACGGGCCGGCCGCACAGCGCGGAAAGATCTGTATGGACATGTGCATGATCGATCTGACTGACAAGCCGCACGTGGACGTCGGAAGTGTGGTGGAAATTTTCGGCACAGGGCAGCCGGTCGAGAGGCTGGCAGAGCTTGCCGGGACGATTCCTTACGAGCTTGTATGTGCTGTGAGCAAGCGTGTACCGCGCTGCTACCTTGAGCATGGAAAGCTCGTGTCGAAGGAGCTGCTGCTCCGCGGAATGTGATTTTCTGCCGGGCTGATGTTAGGCAGCAACGTATATTCAGGCGAAGGTATCAGGGTCACAATCCTGTAAAGCAGCTTTCAATCGCTCAATCTGCTCGGAGCAGCTTTTCGTAGATAGCTTTGTCCAAATCTTTGAAAACATTGAAGATCACCTTCTTGACACTGGTTTGCTTTTTCAGAAATTCTTTGACCGTCCGAACCGCAATCTCTGCCGCAAGCTCGTTGGGAAAGTGAAACTCTCCCGTGGAAATACAGCAGAACGCCACGCTTTCCAATCTGTTCTCCGCTGCCAGCTCCAAGCAGGAGCGATAGCAGGAGGCCAATAGTTCATTGTCCTCTTTGGTCACTCGCCCGCTGATGATCGGACCGACCGTATGCAGCACATAC
>CAVAXR010000205.1:0-3294 GCA_963592375.1 Oribacterium sp.
CCTTATTCGTCTCTGTCTCAGCAGCGGCTCCGGCAGTCTCGGTAACCGTCTCTGTACCTGCGCTGTCTGTTTCTTCTGTCTGTATCGTCATGCCCGGCCCGGCATTCTGTGAACCACTTGTTTCCCTCACAGCACTCCAGCTGCCAGAGGATGAACCACCTCCGCCACCGCCTGGGGTTCTGCTCTCAGCCGTATCACTTTCGCCAATGGCATATACCGAGAAGCCGCTCGCATAGATGTAAATGCAGCCATCGCCGACATAGTAGCTGCCGTCCTTAAAATTACTCGTCGGTCGCTTCGTCTTTTTTGTCAATGCCGTTGTCTTCCCATCATGACAGCGGAATACCACAATACGCGCCTTTGAGGTATCATACGGAACTTCGATTTCCAGAACCCTTCTATTCGTGCTGCCGACATTTTTCACCGATTCTGTACCAGCGTTCAGCCCCAGAAGCTCCGTCGTCACCTTATACAGTGACAGATCCAGAAATGTACTGATCGTGAGTCCCTTGCTGTCTGCAAGCTTTGCAATCGTCTGCGCCTCACTGCTCGATGCATCCGCGCTCTGCACCACCAGCTTCACGTTGATGTCGATTTCGCCGTTGTCAACCTTCCTGATTTCCTCTTCCGAAACAACACCAGAATCCGTCTTCAGCAGCTCCGTCATACCTTCGACGACGATGGAAGGCAAGCCGTCTGCAACATCCACTTCCTGTGTCAGATTTCCGTCGCCATTCCGTTTGATTCTCACCGTCACACGGTTCACTTCCGTTTCCCCGCTTTTCTGAATCACCACTGCATCCGTGAAATCACTGCTGAGCTCCTGCTCTGGATTCTCCCACGACCAACCATTCGGCAGGGAAATGTCTTCAGCCGAAGCTGCATCCTCCGCCGCGAGATACTCACGCCCGGTATAGGGATCGCTTTTGTTCTTTTCTGCGGTAATCGTTGTATCCCCGGCAGCAAATGCTGTAAGGGATGCCCCTGCATTTCCGCAGATCATCATCGCAGCAAGGACAAAGCACAAAATCCTTTTCTTCATCGCCTTGTCCTCCTTATATCAGGGATGCACTGAAGGTCAGCACATCGCTGTAGGTACCGCCCGGCACCGCATTCCAGTCATCCTGTGTCACATAGAGTCCAAGCGACTTCCCGTCATCTCCGAGATCCACCGCAGAAAAGACCACCGATTTCAGGCTCTCTGCATCCGCCTGCTCCAGCTTCAGCGTATACGGAATCAACTTCCCGCTTTCCGTATCCTTCAGTGCTGTGCTGCCGTTCTCCGTATTTTTCGATGTGATGTCCACCTGAACTGATTTTCCTGCAGCAAGCTCACCCTTCACCTTCAGATTGCTCGCCAGCTCCGTCCAGCCAAATCCCGCCACTGAAGTCGCCGCAGGGATTTCCAGTGTATAGTGGCTTTCCTTGGATACAATCGCTGTGATGGTTGTGCTGTTGCTGCTTTCAGCAGCATATCCGATACTCGTCGCTGCGGCAGCGCATGCGATGCTCAGCACAGCAAGCACCGATATTTTCTTCATCATATGTCCGCACCTCCCTGCCTTATTCTGCTTCAATGGTCACTTTGATTTCAGCACCATTGAGCTGTGACTGATCCTTCAGGGAATAGCAGTCATACTTCAGCTTGACATTCGAATACGTCCCTGCTTCCAGTGCCTTGTCCAGTTCAATCTGGCTAAAGGCCATGCCCGGCTCCAGCAGATCCGATGTCCAGATGGTGGTGCCGTCCTCCAGAATGAAACTCATCTTGAAATAGCAGGTATTCTGTTCCGGATTGTGCAGTGTGATATTTTGTGTTGTCTCTCCAGCCTTAAAGGTAAAGGTATCATAGCCCGGAATGGCGATACTCGGCTGTTCCTCCACATCGCTGTAATCCTGATCCTCTGCGTACTTTTCCACGCTTCCGGCGATCTTGGTTTTTCCCTCATTCGGTGATTTCTTAAAGAAGCCTCCAAGGAAAAGACCGATCACCAGCACAACCACCAATACTACAGCATAGATGCCGAGCTGTATCAGTTTCTTCTTATCTTTCATACTCTCGTTGCCTCTCTGCATTTCTTATTCGGTCACAGCCTTGCCGCCGACAACATTTGCCGTGAAGGTAATGGTGGCCTCATATTCGCCGCATGCAATGTTTGATGCTGTTCCCTTGATCAGGATGCCTGCATAAACCGACTGACTGCCAGCTTCAGTAAATGTCCATTTCGTGGTGGCCTCTTCTCCCTCTTCATCAGCGTACAGGCGATAGCGAACCTCGTTATCCTCATCGCTCGTCAGCACCCATCGATCATCATCTCCGGAAGTGGCTGTAACGACGATTTTCTCGTCCTCTCCGAGCGACACATCTTCGAGCACCAGGTCTCCGATGCACACCACAGCTCCCTCCGGATCCAGTGCCTCACCGGACGGAACGAACAGCGTATATGTACTATTGGATAATGCTTCCGGCGGCAGCTCTTCCATTGCCACCACAGCAGGCTGAACTTCCAGAGACTCTTCAGGTGCTAATGTTTCCGCTGCATTGGTTTCTCCGTTGCCTGCTGTTCCATCTGCATTTCCGGAGCCGTCCGTGTTATCCGCAGCACTGCCGGTTCCATCCGTGGTGCCGCTCGATCCATCTGTACCAGAAGCACCTTCCGTCTGTCCGGAAGAATTTTCCGACACATTCACATCACCAGAGCCACTTCCTGCGTCATTGTTCACACCACCAGGATTCGTACTATTATTTTCGCCAACGGTCTCTTTGGATGTATCTGCTGTGTCTCCACCTGTTGAGGCATCTGCATTACCATCCGTACTGCCGGAAACAGGCGCATCCTTGTCGCTTCCATCCGCAGCGCCGCTCGACCCGTCTGCACCAGAAACTCCCGACGCATCTTCTGTCTGTCCGGAAGGGTTTTCGGACGAATTCACATCACCGGAGCCGCTGTCTGCATTGCTGTTGCTGCCATCAGCGTTTGAACCGCCGTCCGCCTGGCTGCCAGATCCTGTAGAAGCATCATCTGATGTCGAATCAGAGACATTTCCATTGCCGGCATCCGATGTGCCGGACGCATTCGTGTCATTGCCCGTATTCGAGTCATCGTTCGCGGCGCTCCCGCTCGCATCTCCGGCATCGCCGACATTTGCACTACCCGCCTGCAGGTCCGCATAAACCGTCGTCACCGGTAATGCAGTCCCGCTCAACAATATTGCCATGGATAGCAGAATGCCTCCCAAGCGTCCTGATTCTCTGTTCATACGCTTATTCTTCCTTTTCATATCTCTATACTT
>CAVAXR010000206.1:0-3270 GCA_963592375.1 Oribacterium sp.
TTTTTTCCGGATACACGCCCGCCGTATTTCCCGATACTGCTGCAGCAATGCCCGCAGCACTTCCGCTGACTGCCTGGCTCTCGCGCCCGCCGGCATTTCCCTGCGGCTCCAGATCGACATTTACAATCAGCTCGGTCTCATGCAGTGCCCGGCTCAGGGCATCCACCAGGCAGTTATAGACCGTCATGCCGTCGGAAAAGCGCACCTCCAGCTTCTGGGGATGCACATTCACATCCACAATCTCCGGATTCACGTCGAGCATCAGCACCGCAAAGGGGAACTTATGCTGCATGAGAAATGCGCGATAGCCATCCTCGATGGCCTTCTGGATCAGCGGGTTCTTCACAAAACGTTTATTGACAAAATAGATCTCAAAATTCCGGTTGGAGCGGTTCGTCACCGGCTTTCCCAGAAAGCCCCGGATAGAAATCGCCGGAATCCCCGTCAGCTTCGACGGCAGATAGCTCTTCTTCACCGTGATCAGCTGGTTCGCAATGTCCCGCCCGAAGACCGCATAGATCACATCGAGAAGCGAACCGTTGCCAAGGGTTGCGAGACGCTGCCTGCCGTCCTGCAGATACCGGAAGGCCACCTCCGGATGGGCCAGCGCCTCCTTTTCGATGATGTCCTGAATGCGGCTTGCTTCGGTTACCGCCGACTTCAGAAATTTCTTCCGTGCGGGAACATTATAGAAAAGCTCCCGCACGATCATGGTGGTTCCGTCCGGCGCACCGATCTCGGAGATTTCCTTCTCCACACCGCCCTCTATCGTGTAATGCGTGGCGAAGAGCGCGTCCTGTGTCTTCGTGATGAGCTCCACCTTTGCCACCGCCGCAATGCTCGCCAGTGCCTCACCCCGGAAGCCGAGCGTCGCGATATGCTCGAGATCGCGGGCATCACTGATCTTGCTGGTCGCATGCCGCAGGAAGGCCGTCTGCACCTGCTCCTTCTCAATGCCGCAGCCGTTGTCCGTAATGCGGATCATGCTGAGGCCGCCGTTCCGGATTTCGACGGAGACCGCCCGTGCACCGGCGTCGACAGCATTTTCCAGAAGCTCCTTCACGATGCTCAAGGGCCGCTCGATCACCTCGCCGGCTGCAATCTGATTGATGGTCTCATCGCTGAGCACCTGAATTTTCATTCCCGTGGTCTCCTTCCTTTCTACAATAAATTCCCTGCTGCGGAGCAGCAAATTCCTCTGCAGCTCCTTAGCTCTCCGCCAGCTCGCGAAGCTCAAACAGCCGGTTCATGGCATCCAGCGGCGTCATATGGTTAAGGTCAAGAGCTGAAAGATACGCGAGGACACGCGTACCGGCGTCCGTCTTCACAGCCTCATTGCCCGTTTTTTTCGCATCGGCACGCTCTGCTGAAGAAGTCACCGCTTTTTCCGGCCTCTCGCTGTCTGCCGCATCCAAAGCCTTCTCCGGCCCGACGGCATTTCCCACGGAAGCCTCCTGCCGGCCCGATACTGTCTCGCCGCACGACAGCTGCCGCGTCTTCGTGAGGATATCCGCGTCATTCAGCTCCGCCGCAATCTCCTTCGCCCGCTCGATCACCGGCTGCGGTACACCCGCAAGCCGCGCCACATCGATGCCGTAGCTCTGGTCCGCGCCGCCCGGAATGATCTTCCGAAGGAATACAATGTCCTGCTCGTGCTTCGTCACCGCGATGCAGTAGTTGTTCACGCCCGGAAGTCTCCCCTCAAGCTCCGTCAGCTCATGATAGTGCGTCGCAAAGAGCGTTTTCGCCTTCACGCTTTTGCTGAGATACTCCACCACGGCCCAGGCAATGGACAGCCCGTCAAAGGTACTCGTGCCGCGGCCGATCTCATCAAGGATCAAAAGTGACTTCGCAGTCGCGTTCCGAAGGATGTTCGCCACCTCGTTCATTTCCACCATGAAGGTGGACTGTCCGCTTGCAAGATCATCCGAAGCGCCCACCCGGGTGAAGATCCGGTCGCAGATCGCGATGTCTGCCTCCGAGGCCGGCACGAAGGAGCCGATGGAGGCCATCAGCGTGATCAGGGCCACCTGCCGCATATAGGTGGACTTTCCGGCCATATTCGGACCGGTAATGATGGCGATCCGGTCATCCCCGTCATCAAGCCTGGTGTCGTTCGTTACAAACATGCCGTCCTTCTGACTCAGCAGCTGCTCGATCACCGGATGCCGGCCGTCCCGGATGGAAATCCGTCCCTCGGTATTGATATGCGGCCGCACATAGCTGTTGTTCGTCGCCACCTTCGACAGGCTCACCATGCAGTCCAGCACGGCGATATTCTGCGAAGTCTTCTGCACTCTCGCAATGTTTTCGCCGATGGTATCCCGCACCTCACAGAACAGAGCATACTCCAGATTGTTGAGCTTTTCCTCCGCGCCGAGAATCGTATTCTGCAGCTCCTCCAGCCGGTCCGTGGTATAGCGCTCGCCGTTCGCCAGCGTCTGCTTCCGGATATAGTAATCCGGCACCTGGGCCTTATAGGTATTGCTCACCTCGATGCAGTAGCCGAAAATACGGTTGAACTTGATCTTCAGCGTCTTGATGCCGGTTTTCTCCCGCTCTTCCGCCTCCAGGTCCGCAAGCCATTGTTTACCGGAGATCTTCGAATCCTTGTAGCGGTCCGCCTCCGCATGATAGCCCGCCTTGATGATGCCGCCGTCCTTCGCAGAAATCGGCGGCTCCTCCTCAATCGCCTCTTCAATCAGCCTGTAAAGATCCTGCAGCTCATCGAGATTTTCGTAAATGTCTTTGGCGAGAGCCGATGCAAAGCCGCTGAGCTGCTGTCGGATCGCCGGAAGCATGCGGAGGGATTCCTTAAAGGCAATGAGATCCCGGGGATTGGCCGACTGATAGCTGATCTTCCCGAGAATCCGTTCAAGATCGTAGATGGCATTGAGGTACTCCGAAAGCTCCTCCCGGTCAATGTAGCGCTCGCAAAGCTCTGCCACGCAGTCCTGCCGCCGCAGAATTTCCGCTTCATCGATGAGCGGCTGTTCAAGATAACGTCTCAGCAGCCGGGCCCCCATTGCCGTCCGGGTCTTGTCCAGAACCCAGAGGAGCGAGCCCTTTTTCCTCTTCTCCCGCATGGTCTCGCAGAGCTCCAGATTCCGCTGCGTCGCCGTATCGATGATCATATACTGCGAGCTCAGGTAGTAGCGCACATTTGCGATATGATTCACCGAGCCCTTCTGCGTGTCATAAATATAGTTCAGGGCTGCTGCCGAAGACAGCCTGGCCAGTTTCCGCTCCGAAAGCCCGATTCCCTCGAGG
>CAVAXR010000207.1:0-3255 GCA_963592375.1 Oribacterium sp.
GTGATGATGGGGATCAGCGCATTCCGGAGCGCATGACGGAAGATCAGTGCGAAGCCGGAGATACCCTTGGACTCGGCCAGCAGCATGTAATCGCTGTCCAGAACCTCCATCATTTCCGAACGGGTGAATCTTGCGATGCTCGCCATCGTGAACATGGAGAGGGAAATGCTGGGGAGCACAGAGCTCATGCCGCCTGCCTCTGCATCATAGAGCATCGGGAAGAGGTCCAGCTTGAAGCCGAACTGGTAGCTGAGCAAAAGTGCAAACACGTAAGAAGGTACCGATACACCGATGACAGAAATGACAGTACAGATGGTGTCCACAATGGTGTCATGATTCAGGGCGGCAATAAGACCGAGAACGAGACCGACAACTGCACCCACTGCCACAGCCTGACCGCCGATTCGGATTGAGATCGGAAGTCTGCTCTGGATCAGAGTAGAAATCGGGGTGTTCTTGGAAATGTTGTAGCTGACACCGAAATCGCCGGTCAGCATGTTCTTTACGTAGCGGACAAACTGGGTAAATACCGGCTGATCGAGTCCGTACTTTGCGTACAATGCTGCTCTCTGGCTGTCGTTCAGCTTTTCATCATTGAAGGGGGATCCCGGCATAAGCTGCATCAGTACGAAGAGCACCAGGAGAATGACCAGCAATGTGAAGAGCGAAGTCAGCACTCGTTTTGTGATATACTTTTTCACTTGAACCTCCTAAAGAACTTAATATCCGTTGCCGGATTCAGTGCCGTGTCTGTTTCTGCAGAATCGGGCACAGCACTGAATCCCACAGCAAAAATGGAAGGCATTGCATACACGCTGAGGCGTCCATGAAAATGCAGCTTTCGTCAGCATTTCTCCAACAGACCTCGGCTCGTCAGAATAGAAAAAGAACGGGGAGGAGACAGTGAACCCTGCCTCCTCTCCTTTAAGGTGCTTCTTTATCAGAATTAGTCAACCTTAACTGTTCTCTTATATACTCTGTTCAGAGCACAAGGATGATGCTCCACACCGGTAACCTTTGTAGAAATCATCTCAGCGTTGCACTGTGTATAGAGCGGGAAGATTACGGACTCATCCATCACGATCTTCTCTGCATCATACAGCTTCTCCCAACGCTTCTCAGGATCCATAGCGGTCTCGCCGGTTGTACACTCAGCAATGATGCTGTCATACTCCTCGTTGCTCCAGAGACCGTAGTTGTTGGAGTTGTTGGTTACCCACATGCCAAGGTAGGTCATCGGGTCAGCATAGTCCGGTCCCCATCTGGTGAGACCCAGCTCATAGGTGCCGTCCTGCAGATCCTGTACTCTCTGCTTCTTCGGCTCTACCTTGATGTTGATGGTGAGACCCGGAAGTGTGGTCTGCCACTGCTCCTGAAGAACGGTAGCAACCTTCTGCGGTGCATCATCGGAATCAACAACCATCTCGAACTCGAGAGAATCTACGCCGAGCTCCTCGAGACCCTTGTTCCAGTACTCCAGTGCCTTTTCGGTATCGTAAGCACATACGTCAGAATACTTTTCCTGATCCTTGGAATAGTCAGAGCCGTCCGGACCTGCTGCGAAATCCATCGGAACAGCGGTGAAGGTCGGCTTGGAGCCATCCTTCAGAACATCTGTGGTGATGGCCTCACGATCAATGGCAAAGGTCAGAGCCTTACGGATGTTGTCGTTCTGCAGCTCCTCAACAGCGGCAATGTTCGGTGTTACATACCAGAGGTATCCGGCACCGACTGCTGTGAAGGCCGGATCATCCTGCACCTGGTCAACCTGATCACCGTTTACCAGCGTCATGTCGAGATCGCCGCTCTGGAAGCTCATGAGCGCTGTCTGGGAATCCTGAATTACCTGATAATCGAGACCTACCAGTGAAATGCTGTCTGCATCATAGTAGTCCGGGTTCTTTGTCAGATGGAACTCTGTTGCTGCCGGCTCGTAGGTATCCAGAATGAAGGCACCGTTGGAAAGTGTGGTCTCCGGGCTTGTGGCGAAGATATCGGCACAGGTATTGAAAAAGGCCTCATTTACCGGATAGAAGGTCGGGAAGTACATGAGGGAGGTGAAGTAGCTGACAGGAGCTACCAGCTGAACCTCCAGTGTGTAGTCATCGACAGCGGTAACGCCGAGCTCAGACTTGTCCACGGTTCCGCTGATGATCTCAGCCGCATTCTTTATCTGACCGATATCGCTCAGCATGTAAGCGTACTCGGAAGCAACATCCGGATCAACGGCTCTCTGCCATGCGAAAACGAAATCCTTGGCGGTAACGGGATCACCGTTGGACCACTTGGCATCCTCTCTCAGGTGGAAGGTCCATGTCAGACCGTCCTCGCTGGTCTCCCAGGACTCAGCAATTGCCGGGATGGCCTGTCCGTCGGGATCCATCTGTGTCAGACCATCGGTATAGTCAGCGATGACCTCGAAGGATGTACCGTCGGTAGACTGCTGCGGGTCAAGAGACTCAACCGGTGTCTCCAGCATGATCTTCAGATCCTCTGCGGAAGCCTCTCCGCTTGCCTCTGCAGCCTCTGTCTCGCCGGCAGCTGTGCTCTCAGCAGCATCAGCAGCGGACTCTGTTGCGGCAGCTGTTGTCTGTGTCTCGTAAGCAGAGCTTCCGCAGCCTGCAAGACCCAGAGCCATAGCTGAAGCAGTCAGAACAGAAAGCGCTCTTGTTGACTTTTTCATAACTAATTCCTCCTTGTTATGTCTGTCACAGCATCGTTTTATCACTGTAAAGCATCAATGCTGCAAAAATGCGCAACAAGATGTTATATTCCATCCTAGCACCTCATTGCGCATACTCGAGATTATATAGCCGTGCTCTCAAAAAGTCTATTCAATTCATAAATTTAAAATATACCATGTATAAATGTCTGTTATTCCAATTACTTATATCAGTGATAAATATGGGCTATTCTGTCTGCTTCAGCTTAACAACTGGCTGCGTCAAATGGACAAAAGCGCTGAAAATGTTCAAAAATCCTGTCTATTCAAGCATTTAGTTCCAGAACGGTATCTGCGATGTTCAGTGTGGAGCGGCGGTGGCTCACCAGCACCACGATTCTGCCGCCGCTTTCCTCCGACAGTGCCTTCAGGATAATGCCTTCGTTCAGACTGTCGAGGTTGGAGGTCGGCTCATCGAGAAGCATCAGCGGTGCGTCGTGGAGGAAGGCCCGGGCAATGCCGATCCGCTGCCGCTCGCCGCCGGACAGGCTCTCGCCGAGCTCCGCCACCGGCGTATCGTAGCCCTTCGGAAG
>CAVAXR010000208.1:0-3233 GCA_963592375.1 Oribacterium sp.
CCTTGGAGTAGCCGCGCTTTTCCATTTCGGGCACCAGCATCTTAGACTGCATGGCGCAGTCGGCGTTGGCAGAGCCCGAGCAGCCGCCCATCAGCATGCTCAGCAGCACATTCACCTGTGCCAGGCCGCCGCGCATGTGGCCGGTGAGGCACTCGGCAAAGTCCATCATCTTATCGCTGATGCCGCCGTAGTTCATAACAGAGCCGGACATGATGAAGAACGGGATAGCCAGCATGGAGAAGGACTGCGTAGAGTTCATGACCTTCTGCAAAATCAGCCATGCCTGGCTGGTGGTGTCGATGAAGAAGAAATAATAGAAGGTCGCGCCAAACAGAGAATATACGATGGGCAGACCCAGGAAGTACAAAATGAACACCAGGAAGATAGGGGTAAGAGCAGCAAAGGAAAGCGTCATTCTTTGTTACCCCCTTCCGTGGATTTCTTGGCGCCGATGTGGAATACATCCTTGCCGATGAAGTAGATCGAGTAAAGTGCCGAGAGGCCGAAGCCGATAGGAACGGCAATGCCGGTCCACCACTTGGGCAGGCGGAGCAGCTCGGTCAGAACGATCTTGAGCTTGCCGGAGTTGGAGAAGATCAGGTGATATACATACTGGCTGCTGATAACCGTCAGCATGATCAGCACGATCAGCTCAACGAACTGCATAACGACCTTGACAACCTGCTTTGCCTTGCCACGGATCATATTGACCACGATATCCACGCCTAAGTGTGCGTGCTTGCGGTGCGCATAGGCGCTGCCGATAAACACGGTCCATACGAAGAGGCTGGTAACGATCTCTTCGCACCACTGAATGGGGTGGTTGGCAAAGTAGCGCATGATCACATTGGCGTTGACCAGAATCACACAGATGGTGAGGGTAACGCCGGTGATGATGGCATCAAGATTCTTCAGGATCGTTTTGGGTGTGATGTTATGTTTCATACTCTTTTTCCAATCCAATGTAAGAATGCGGTGGAAAATCTGCCTCTGCCCGAAAAGGGGCGGCGCAGGGCGAATGAAGCTTTATGCTTTAAAGAGGGCTGCCCGGCTTTGCAGGCAGCCCCGGTTTTACCAGTTAGATCGAAAAGCAGCAATTATGCGTTCTTTGCGCGGTAATCCTGGATCAGAGTGACCAGCTCCTGGTGCAGGTCGGGGTTCACGCCCTGGTACTCTTCCACAATCCAGTCGTAAACAGGAGCGCAGGCCTCGGTGAAGGCATCCAGATCAACATCGTTCCAAGTGACACCGTGCTCGGCCAGCATAGCCTTCTGAGCATCTTCGTCCTCTGCGCAGGAGGTCTGCTCCCACTCGCCGCACTCAACAGCAGCTTCGTCGAGGATATCGCGGTACTTCTGGGGGATGGACTGGTAAACATCCTCACCCATGAACAGCCAACGGGTAGCAATCAGGTGGTTGGTCAGAGCGACCTTCTTAACCAGCTCGTAGGGAGCGCCGGCACCGGCCAGGGTAGAAGTGGAACCCTCAAAACCTTCCACAACGCCTGCGCTGATAGCGGACAGGCACTCGGTGAAGCTCATGGGAGTAGCGATAGCGCCCATGGCTTCCAGAGTCTTGGTGTACAGAGCGCTGGAGGTTGCACGCAGCTTTACGCCGGCCAGATCAGAAGGCTCGGTGATGTCACGGTTGGTGACCAGGCTGCGGAAGCCGAAAGAGTAGTGGGTATCCAGAATGTGGATGTTCTCCTCTGCCAGGCGGGCCTTAATG
This sequence comes from Oribacterium sp., assembly GCA_963592375.1. Taxonomy (GTDB): domain Bacteria; phylum Bacillota; class Clostridia; order Lachnospirales; family Lachnospiraceae; genus Oribacterium. Next base: position 1,729 of record CAVAXR010000208.1, read on the forward strand.
TCCTGCACGGGCTCGGAATCCATCAGGTAGTTGTATTCATCGTCGGTGCTGTACAGCATGGGGCCAACCAGAACGGCGCAGTCGCCAACATAGTCGGCAAACAGGTCGGGCTGCTCAAGGCCGATCCAGTTAGAGCCGTTCACTGCCTGGGTAACAGAGTCGCCGTAGCAGTCCAGCTCGTTCTGGCCATAGTAAGTAATGTTGATGTGGCCTTCAGTGCGCTCATTGACCATCTGAGCGAACTTTTCGCTGGCCTTGTAGTTCCATTCGGTGGGCTGGAACACATTGGAGAACTTCAGATCGATGTAGAAATCGTCTGCGCCGTCATCCGAAGCGCCGGTGCTGCCGGCAGCGGGAGTGGATGCGGCAGGGGCTGCCGTGGAAGCAGAGCCGCCACCGCAGGCGGTGAGGCTGAGCGCCATAGAGGATGCCAACAAGAGTGCAAGTGCTTTTCTCATGTGTAATCGTCTCCTTAACTGACTTTTTCTCATGGGTATCGCGACGGGAATTTGACTCGTTGCTCAAATTGAACAAGAAAACGGGTCCTTTTGATTGGATTGTAGTATGAATTGACAAGACTGTCAAGAAAAAGTTTACAGTAATTTTGCAATTGGAATATAATTTTTACACATATTGCTAGTGCCGCACTGGCAAAAAATCCAGGAATATGGACGATTTTTCCAGATTGGCGGCCTGAGGACAAAAAGTGCAAAAAAAGTTTTTGAAAGCTTGAGCGCATATTGCATTCCGGCAAGGGTTCGGGTAGAATGAATTTGGCGATTTAACGCCGTGCATTTATACCTTATATAATAAGCAGTTAGATAAAAAAATAACAATACCCCGGCCGGGCACGCTTTGCCGCTTGCAGGCTGGGCGGGAGGACGCTATGGCAAGACGACCGGTATTCAAACTTCGCATGCAGCACACCGAAGAAACGCTCACCGCGCTTTCGCGCATGCAGTACGCTTTGTTCTGTGGGGCAAACCGCACGGCACGCACGGTGATCAGCCTGGCGCTTCTGCTGCTGGGCATCCGCTACATGGAGCACTGGTGGGGCATGCTGGTGATCGCCTACGGCGGCTTTTTGCTGGTGAGCACCCGCCAGGCTGCCACGCGCCCGGCCAGAAAGATGATCGAGCAGATGAAGGCGGGCAGTGTGCCGATGCCGGCATCGACCTATTCGTTTTACCGCGCTGGCCTGGTGGTCACGCCACTGGACACTGAAAAGCCCGCCGAAGCCCCTGTTTATGATGTGGACGAGGGCGAGGATTACGGCAGCAAGCCGGTGCAGGGCGTGGCACTGGGAGAAAACGAGCAGTTTCTGCCCTACAGCAAGGTGTACCGTCTGGGGGAGGACGGCGAGAGCTTTTATATCTTCCGCGACCAGTACGGCGGTTATGCGGTGCCCAAGCAGCTGCTGGGCGAGCGGGAAGAGGAGTTTAAAAGCTTTATCGAGCAGCACTGCGACCAGACCTTCCGCAGCGGCTCAAGCCCGGTGCAGCGAC
>CAVAXR010000209.1:0-3215 GCA_963592375.1 Oribacterium sp.
CTGTATTGTTGAGCGCCTGCTGAATGCAGGTATGCACGAAATATACATTCAGAAAATTGATGATCGTGAGCCAGGAAATGAAGACAAAGGGCAGAATCAGCGTTGCTTCCACCGTCAGAGAGCCCCTGGATTTATGTGCTTTTTTTTCGATTTTTCTCAATAAAAACATTTGCTGTCTCTCCTGCGTCTCTGCTTCCGTCAATACGAAAAATTCGTGCTGACCTTGAACTTATGCTTCGAATCCATGCGCCATTTCTGCGGAATAAAGCTCTGGGACATAAACAGATAGTTTATCGAGCACTCTGAATCGACATACAGATTCACCATGGCCTTGTTCAGGGCGAAATTCGAATCCACCTTTTTCATATTTGTCTCGATAACGTCCTGCATTCTGCCGGTCTTCGAGTTGCCGAAATCCACCAGCAGAAACATCAAAAGGTAATCTCCGTATCCGATCAGCCCTTTCTTTTTATCATCCTTACTCGACCACTCCATCTTCAGCCAGTCAGCCCGATCACGGAAAAGGAGCGGACATTTCTTTGCGTTCATGATGACGGTCATATCTGCCAGAGCCCGCGGTGTCGCAAAGACAAGGGGCATCGCGGCAATCACCAGCGGTGCAAAGGGTCCCGCCGCCGCCGCTGCATCCAAAACAGCCTGCCGCAATTCCGTCGTCAGCCATACCGACACATAGTCCGTGAGCAGCCGCATGGCAAATATCTCCGCATAGGCCGCCGCAACATCATTCTTTGTGTCGCTCATACCGTACAGGACATATTCCGCTTCGGCACAGCTGACCTCCAGCTTCTTGAACTGCTCATCGGTCAGATAAGCCACCTTGCTGTCATCCCGTATGAACTTTGTGTTGATTACCGTATCGTATCCCTCGTCATCGAGATGATCCTTCGTCATACGTCCGGTATGCACAAAATCACGGAAATAGGACATAATGTAGGCGCACTCAAATAAATTATCCGCACCGCCCTTCAAGGCGTCCCCGATAGAGTTGCTCATGGAATCCATCATGTTCGTCCGCGCCGAAACACTGTCCTCTGCATTCTTCGTCTGCGTAACGCCATACTTGTCCGTTGTGCAGGATTCCACGGAATGCCCGCTGATGCTCCCCAGCTTGTGGCCGTTCAGCGCAGCCATCAGTGATTCCTTGTCAGCAGAGCCCAGATTTTCCAGCGCCGAAGCCGTTCCGGAGCTGTCCGCCGAGGCCAGATCACTCGATGCGGAATTCGGGTCAAAGTCGCCGTCGGCATTTGATGCCGTATTCTCATCATAGGACAGGCTGTCGGTAATCTTCGTGAAGCCGGACCGCATCTGATTGGTCTTGTCCTTGACAAGCTTGTTGTACAGATCTACCTTGTTGCCGCTCTGATAAAGCGCCTTCCCGACAGAATATCCATCGCCATTCTGAAGCGTTATGACATACTTGTTGTCGCGAATTTCGTATTTCGCAGAATCTCCGTACTTCTTCTCCTCCTCATCATCGCTGTCCTCGTCCAGCACATCCGTGATCTCCTCATAGTTTGCGGAATCACTCCGGAATCTGTTCAGCATCTGCTTGCAGGCCGGCAGATACTCATTTTTCAAATACGCTTCTACATCATCGACGGAAGGATTCGCATTCTTGATTTCGTTGAGGGCTTCTCTGTACTTACGGTTGTTGTCCACACTGGGATTGATGTGATCTGTGCTCAGTTTCGCAAGATTTTTATTGAAGCCATCATAGGTCTCGTTCACCTCTTCCGCATAATCACTGCTGACAGAGCCCTTCGAGGACCGCAGGCTGCTGGAGGCCGGCGCAATCTTTTCGCTCCGGATAGATTCCGCCTCATTTTCCAGATCCTTCAGCTCCTTCAGAAGCCCTGAGGAATCCTCACTTCCCAGGTTTGTCTCAATTTTCCGCAGCGTGGAAACATATTCATCGATCCGCGCCTCGATGTCCTGAATCGTTGTCTCTACAATATTGTCCTTTTTCTTCCGCAGATCACTGATGGATTTGTTCAGTGCTTTGAGTTCCTCCGTGTGATCCGTTTCCTCTCCGGAAGATTCCGCCGCGCCATCCGCCGTATCCTCCTGCTCCGGATTCTCCAGCTCATAGATCTGAATGCGGTAATCTATGATCTGCTTCGTCGTGGACTTGATCTCCTCACAGCCTCCCGCCAGCAGGAGTGTAATGTTGTCTTCCTTCTCCTTCGCATAGGGATTCAGATCATTTCCATGCGCGTCATCCGCCGGATGCTCACAGAACTTGTCGATATGCTCCTGCGCCGTCTTCGCATGCTCAATATAAGTGCCGTATGCCGAATAGACCGGCTTGACGGTATTGGTGGCATTCTGAACCGCGTCATTCATGTCCTTCATGGCGCCGGTCTGTCCCAGCACATCGAGGAAATTCTCCGCCAGATAAATCACGCCCTTATATTTCATGGAGTCGCTGATCTGGCTTTTGAAAATGTCTTCGTCCGCCAGTGTGCCGATATTTCCCACCTCGTTGATGGTGACATCGAAATGAAAGGGATCAAAGTAATCACTTCCCTGCACGATCGAAACCGCAGAGTTTTTCTCCTCCTGTCCGAGCGCACTGCTGTCAGACGACACGCCCAGCTGGGTAGTCATGAAATCCTTGACGATATCTTTCATTTTATCCGTGGTATATTTCGTTTCCCCGAATAAATCGTAGTACTGATACAAGCCGTCATTAAAGAGCGTCATCGCCGATTCATTGGCCAGCTGCTGCGCTTCCTCCACCTCTGCCTCTGCCAGACGCAGACGGCCGCCATCCACCAGCAACGCCTCCAGTATAAATACCCACATGTATATGATGGCCATAAATACCGATATGGCACCCTTGGATTTCTGAAAAAAACGCATCACATCAAACCTTCCACTGCCTGTCCCGGCCGGATCAGCTGCCCAGGACGAAATATCCGACTTCAAAAATAAGATCAATATTGCGTATGAACTCGCTGGGACTCGTAATCAGAGCCTCCGCCTTGCTTTCATAGCTTGAGGCATCGCCAACCCCCAGCGCCTGAAGCAGGGATCCCAGCGGATTCAGATAATGTTTTTTCACCGTGACCGTGACATAGCTGGACAAAAATCCCACCTGCGTGCTCAGGTCAGCACGCTGCTCACCATCACTGTACGGTTTAAACTTCAGGCTTGCCATTCTGGCCTTCGCATAGGCCTGTCCGTTGCTGCGC
>CAVAXR010000210.1:0-3207 GCA_963592375.1 Oribacterium sp.
GGACGGATCCAGGCAGTCGAGATCGATCGTCAGATATACCGGCTCGCCGCTTTCGGAAAGCTTCTTCATCAGCTCCCCCAGCCCTGTAAAGTCGAAGCGATGCAGCTCTGTATGCTGTGCTGCAAATTCAAACTCCGCCCGTTCTCCGCTGCGGATACAGAACTGATGAATGCGGCCGTCTCCCACCAGCTCGTGACAGCGGCGCAGAACACAGGCATGGCTGAGCTTTGCGCCCAGATAATCGTCCCGCAGGTCCGCATGGGCATCAAAGTGGACAATGTGCAGAGCGGGATATTTTTTCACGGCCGCACGGACCGCCGCAAGCGTCACCAGATGTTCGCCGCCCAGCAGCAGCGGAAGCTTTCCGTCCTTCAGGATCTCCTCTGCGCGCGCCTCGATATCCCTCAGTGCGCTTTCGCTGCTGCCGAAGCAGAGTTCGAGATCTCCGCTGTCGAATACGCGAAAATCCGTCAGATCCTCATTCTGATAGGGACTGTAGGTCTCCAGCCCGTAGCTTTCGTGCCGGATCGCAGCCGGACCGAAGCGTGCGCCCGGGCGATAGCTTGTTGTGGAATCGTAGGGTGCGCCGTACAGTACAATGTCGGCGTCCTCATAGCTGCTGTCGCAGCCGATAAAGTTTTCAATATTCGGTAAAAGCATCAGTGTTTCTCCACTTCACGCAGCATTTCCTCCAGAAATGCCGGCAGATAAAAGGCGCCCACATGGAGCCTGGTGGTATAGTAACGGGTGCGCATGTTCAGTGTTTTCCAGGCAGCGGCATCCAGGTCATCAATGGGATGATACTTTTTGCTGGCAAAGCCGAACAGCCAGTAGCCTGCCGCAAAGGTCGGGATATGTGCCTGATATACCCGGCTGATGGGGAAGGTCGAAGCAATGCGTTTGTGGCTGCGCTGCATGGCCGTGGCATCCTCCGCATAGAACGGACTGCCCTGCTGATTGACCATGATGCCGTCTTCCCGCAGTGCATTGTAGCAGCTGCCGTAAAACTCCCGCGTGAACAGGCCCTCAGAAGGCCCGAACGGATCGGAGGAATCCACAATGATCAGGTCGTACTCATCCTCGCAGCGGCGAATATACTTCAGCGCATTTTCAAAATAAATATGCACACGGCGGTCGTCCATACGGCAGGCATTGCCGGGCAGATAGGCACGGCACGCCTCCACGACCTGCGGATCCATTTCCACCAGATCAATGCGTTCAACACGGTCATACCGGGTCAGCTCACGCACAACACCGCCGTCCCCGGCGCCGATCACCAGAATATCCTTTGCTTCCCGGTGCACTGCCATCGGTACATGCACGATCATCTCGTCGTAGATAAATTCATCGCGCTCAGTCAGCATGACATTGCCGTCCAGGGTCAGCACGCGGCCAAACTCCGGTGTCTCGAAAATATCGATCCGCTGATATTCACTTTCCTTGGAATAAAGCTGTTTATTCACGCGAATGCTGTGCTTTACATCCGGCGTATGAAACTCCGAAAACCAAAATTCCATTTCGATTCCTCCCTCTAGGCAAGCACATTGAGGTGCAGGATTTCCGGATCCTCCGGACCGGTCATGCTGCAGCCCTTCGCCTTGGCATATTCAATATAGTCGAGTATTTCCGCCGTGATCCTCTCTCCCGGTGCCAGAATCGGGATTCCCGGCGGGTAGCACATCACAAACTCGCTGCAGACCATTCCCTCCGTCTCCCGCAGCGGCAGACTGATCTTATCGGCATAAAAGGCCTCCTGCGGACTGGCCGCCACCACCGGATCAATGTACTCCTGACTGAGCAGGCCCGTGCCGTCCGTGCTGTAGCGGCGCTTGATTTCCGCCATCGCACTGACCAGCCGTTCCACCTCCTGGGGACGGTCCCCAATGGAAAGATACGCCAGAATATTGCCGATATCACCGAACTCGATCTGAATGTCGTACTCGTCGCGAAGAATATCGTAGACCTCAATGCCGGCAAGACCGATGTCCAGCGTATGAACGCTGAGCTTCGTGGTGTCAAAGTCAAATACAGAGTCGCCGTTGCAAAGCTCCTTGCCGAACGCATAGTAGCCGCCGACAGCATTGATCTCCTCCCGCGCGTATTCTGCCATATCAGCCACCTGATGAAATACCCGCCGGCCGCGCTGTGCGAGATTTCGTCGGGAAATGTCCAGACTGGACATCAGAAGGTAGCTGCCGGAGGTTGTCTGGGTCAGGTTGATGATCTGCCGCACATAGCCGGGCTGAACATCGGGTCCGATCAGCAGGAGACTCGACTGAGTCAGACTTCCGCCGCTTTTGTGCATGGAGACCGAGGCCATATCGGCACCGGCTGCCATGGCAGATACCGGCAGACCGCCGCCAAAGTAGAAATGCGTGCCGTGGGCTTCATCCGCAAGACAGAGCATGCCGGCATCGTGGGCCATCTTCACAATGGCCCGCAGATCGCTGCAGATGCCGTAATAGGTCGGATTGTTCACCAGCACCGCTACCGCATGCGGATGCTCCGCAATTGCCTTCGCCACCTGCTCCCGCTTCATGCCCAGGGAAATTCCCAGACGCTTATCTACCTCCGGATTTACATACACAGGCACCGCACCGCAGAGCACCAGTGCATTCAGTACGCTGCGGTGCACATTCCGCGGCAGAATGATCTCATCTCCGCGCTTGCATGCAGTCAGCACCATGCTCTGCACAGAGCTCGTAGTGCCGCCCACCATAAGAAAAGCATGGGCTGCCCCAAAGGCATCGGCAGCAAGCTCTTCCGCCTCCCGGATCACGGAAACCGGGTGGCAGAGATTGTCCAGCGGCTTCATACTGTTCACATCCACGCCGACGCACTGCTCGCCCAGAAAGGCCTTCAGCTCAGGATTTCCGCGTCCGCGCTTGTGTCCCGGCACATCAAAGGGCACCACACGCATCTTTCGGAAGCGCTCCAGGGCCTCATGAATGGGTGCGCGATTCTGATCCATTCGGAATCGTGTACGATTCTCACTCATTGTCTTTTTCCTCCGTCCCTGGTTCCTTACAGCCATAAGTCAGATGCATTTTCCTGGACAACAGAAAAAGCGCAGGCTCAGCACTCAAAGGTGCAGACCTGCGCTTAAAAATTCATTTTGATTATGCAGGGAACTCCCCCGGCACACTGCGCCGGAGCTTCCGCAATACATGATTCAAAAAGACGGGATGACGAGAGTCTATATAGCAA
>CAVAXR010000211.1:0-3199 GCA_963592375.1 Oribacterium sp.
AACCGACACATCGCGCATCGCTTTGCGATGCAGCGATGCGGTGCTAAACAGTTACGTGATTTTCATCAATCATGCCTGGGGTCCCGCGAGCCAAGCTCGCGCGAATCCTTTTTTCATCCATCATGCCCGGGGTCCCGCAAGCCAAGCTTGCGCGAATTCTTTTTTCATCAATCATGCCTGGGGTCCCGCGAGCCAAGCTCGCGCGAACCCCAGGCATGATGAAAATTAATCCTCTGCGGAGTCGGACTCGGCTACATTTGCCTGCGGATCCGCATTGGTCTTGCTCCAGTCGTCGAAGCTGGTGTTGTCCTCGCCGGCCTTCGGTGAACCTGTCTTGGTGGTTGTGGTGCCCTTGTCACCGGCCTTAACATTCTTCGCCGCCTTCACGCCCTTCACAACACCGTTCTTCTTCGTCGTTGTGGTCGTACCTGTGCTTGTGCCGGTGCTCTTAGCCACCGCCTGTGTCTGCACCTTTCCGCCGACTACCCATGCGCCGTTTGCATCCACCTTATATCCGTCCGGTGTCGTTGTGTTCATCAGCGCCCAGCCGTTCGCGTCAAAATAGTAGCATTCAGCCACGCCGTCATTGTTGCCGTCAAGCCATGCCCAACCGCTCTTCGCATAGGAAGAACCGTCAGCATTGTAGGAATACCACCACTTCGATGCATTGGCGCCGACACCCTGATTCCAGCCGGCCATTGCCGGAACAGCCGCTGCTGCCATCATAAATACCGCTGCGCCCAGTGTACAAAGAGATCTTTTCATTATTATCACCTCATCAATATGATTTTTGCTTTTTGGATATGCTTACTATACCGATTCCGGTTCCGAAACGCAAGTCGTCCTGCTTATATTTTCCTATGCAAAGTACTTACGAATTGCTTAAATCATGCCGGACTGTAGCTTTCCGGGGCATAGTAGATCACGCGCGTGCCGCCGTTCTCAAAGGTAAAGGGAATCTGCAGAAGCCCCTCCATCGCCCGGATCACCGCCGGCTGCTGCTCCGGCCGCACATAAAAGATCAGGAAACCGCCGCCTCCGGCGCCAAGCAGCTTTCCGCCCAGGGCTCCGGCGGCCATGCCCTTCTCATACAATGCATCGATATTGGAGGTGGAAACCGCCTTTCCCGTGCCGCGCTTCAGCCGCCAGGTATGATCGAGGAGACGCCCGAATTCATCCAGATCCGAATGGCTGTCCTCCAGTACCTGCTGTGCCGTATCCACCAGCGCCAGCATTTCCCTGAGACGCCGGAGCTTGTCCCCGCTGCTTTCTGCATTTGCCTTCTGCACATCGGAGGAAAAACGCGTGAAGCCGGTAAAGAACATCAGCAGATTCTCATTCAGCTGCTTCTTCCGCTCCGGGCTGATGATCACCGGCAGCACCTCATAGCCGTCCGCACCGAAGCTGATCCGGTTAAAGCCGCCGTAGGCTGCCGCAATCTGATCCTGCCAGCCTCCCGCCTCCGCACAGAGTGTGCGTTCCAAATAGATTGCTTCGTCCGCGAGCTTCTTCTTGTCCGCATACTTTCCCTTCAGCGCATAGAAGGCGTTCAGCATACCCACGGCGAAGGAGGAGCTTGTGCCGAGACCCGAGCGTGCCGGCAGATCTGCCTCATAGGTCAGCCTGAGCTCATGCATATCCAGGAATTTCATGGCATTCCGGATCAGCGGATGCTCAATGTCTTCGATGCTTGTCACCCGTTCTGTCCGGGCATAGGAGAGCTCCGTGGAGTAGTCAAAAAAGCGCGGCAGATGCCGTACATTCACATAGCAGTATTTGTCAAAGGTCGTGGACAGCACAGCGCCGCCGTTCTCCCGGAAAAAGCTTTCCATATCCGTTCCGCCGCCAAAGAAAGACATGCGGAAGGGTGTTTTGGTGATAATCATGTATACAATATCCTTTCACTTCCTGCCCTGCTGTCAGCGCAGAAAAAAATACATCCAAAGGTCGCGGACCGGCCGATGCAGAATGTAGATCGCAAGGCTGTGTCTTCCAAGAAAAGACAGCATTGCAGAAAATCCTGTCCCGACGGCGCTGTCGGTCTGCTTCTGCCCGACAACATTTCCCCGGGCCTCCGTCTGACGACTGCATCGGGCAGCCAGCGCGCAAAGCCCCAGCACCTCCGCCGCCGCAAGAAGATACCAGCCGAGGCGCAGCCACCCGTACAGAGGCCGGTATAGTTCCGCCGGAAGCGCACTTTCAAACACACCGTAGTGCATGCCGTAGAAAACGTGCATGACGGCGTCCGGCAGCAGACGCGAGCCGAGCACGGCCAGCAGCAGACCGAAGAGTCCGGCAAGAAGCCCCCCCATTCCGCGCAGCCCCGTCCGAAGGGCCGCCATACCGGAGAAGAACCCCTCCGGGCCGAGCAGCCAGCCCGCCGCGAAGAAGGGCAGAAAGGCCGCTGTCCGCTGCCAGCAGAGAAAATACTCCGCATACGGAAGGTAGCCGGACCAAAGGCCGATCAGGAGCGACAGCCCCAGCACCAGGAATCGCCCGCATTTTCCCGGAAAATGTCGGCAGAGCCCGGAAAAGAACGGCAGGAAGAGGTACCACTCCGCCAGCGACAGAAGATACCAGGGCGCGCCGCTTTCCGAAAGAAGCCGAAGTGGCTCCCGGCCGTAAAGAAGACACGCAAGCGGGTAGTTCAGCAGCTTGTACAGGAGATAATACAGCAGGAGCCGCAGCAGCTTGTCCCCGCGAAAACAGCATTTCCCTGATGCGTCCCGGCGGCAGATTCCCCCGGACAGAAGTCCCGACACGAAAACAAAGGCCGGCATATGGAAGCTGTAGATCCCGAAAAAGACCGCCCGCGTGAGCACATGACTTCTCCGAAAGGGATACAGAAAATGTCCGATCACCACCAGGGCAGTCAGAATTCCCTTCAGAAGGTCAATTTCCGGCAGCCGGCCGGGAGCCGTCTGCCTGTCTTTGTTCTGCTCCATGGCCGCACCTCTCCTTTGCCGATGATTGTTCTACTATAACACAAAGAAAGCGCGGCTTCCAGCCAAATGGCGGTCGCCGCGCTCTTTTCAGAACTTATTTTTCGTTTTTATCAAAACTTGCCGTTCTTTGCTGCCTCTTCTACGGCTACGGCTACAGATACGGTTGCACCAACCATCGGGTTGTTGCCCATGCCGATGAGACCCATCATCTCAACGTGAGCCGGAACAGAGGAAGAGCCTGCGAACTGTGCATC
>CAVAXR010000212.1:0-3158 GCA_963592375.1 Oribacterium sp.
CAACGCATCCCGAACTGCTGGCCGGCAGCATTGAATATCTTCGGGAGCATGGTTTTCACAACATTGTGATCATGGAGGGCTCCTGGGTAGGCTGCGGCACACAGAGCGCTTTCAGAATGGCCGGCTACGGCAGAATCTGTGATCAGTACGATGTTCCCTTTGTTGACCTGCAACGGGACAGCGCCACAGAATATGACTGCAAGGGTATGAAGATCAAGATCTGTGATCGTGCAATGAAGGCAGACTACATGATCAATATGCCGGTGCTGAAGGGGCATTGCCAGACTGTGGTGACCTGTGCCTTGAAAAACAACAAAGGCATCATTCCAAACAGTGAGAAACGACGCTTCCACACACTGGGTCTGCATAAGCCGATTGCGCATTTAAATGTTATGGCGCCGAACAGCTTCATTCTTGTTGATAATATCTGCGGTGATCTGGATTTCGAGGAAGGCGGCAATCCTGTACAGATGGATCGAATCCTGGGCTTCAAGGATCCCGTGCTTTGTGATGCCTATGTCTGTGACTGCATGGGCTACGAGGTATCTGAAGTACCGTATATCGGCATGGCCGAAAGACTGGGCATTGGTTCGGCAGATACCAGCAAGGCAAACCTGATTTATCTGAACGAGGCGCAGTCCGGCAAATCCAAGAAATTCCCGCTGAGCTATAAGGTAAAGGGCCTGGCGAAGTATACAGAGCCGAAGGATGCATGCAGCGCATGTTATGGCTCATTGATCCATGCCTTGAACCGCTTGAATGAAAACGGCGAATTACACAGAGGCTTGCCCAGCATTGCGATCGGTCAGGGCTACAAGGGCCTTGAGGGTGAAATCGGTATCGGACACTGCACAAACTGCTTTGCAAAGTCCCTGAACGGCTGCCCGCCGAAGGCTGCAGATATTCTGAAGTTCCTTGAAGAAAACTGGGTTTAAACAGAATTCATAAAAATCCGCATATTATGCGGATAAATGGATATTTAACCGCATAATATCAGGAGAAAATACTCTACTATCCCGTATATCTGGACAAGAAAAAAGCACCCGAAAGGGTGCTTTTTTCGGCTTGATCGTTCCGGACTTTGCCTGATGCAAAGTCCTCCACTACCTCCACTACCTTCACTATTTCATCCCCATTCGGATGAGGCCGATGACTTTGCCGAGGATTGCGCAGTCCGGTACAATGATCGGATCCATCGTATCGTTTTCCGGCTGCAGGCGGATATGACCATCCTCCTTATAGAAGCGCTTCACTGTTGCACTGTCATCTACCAGCGCAACTACAATTTCTCCATCCTCACAGGTATTCTCCTGCTCAACAATCACACGGTCGCCGTTCAGGATACCGCAGTTGATCATGGAATCCCCCTTAACGGTCAGCATGAATACCTTCTTGTTCGGCAGCATATCAACAGGGATCGGAAAATAGTCAGTGACATTCTCCTCTGCCAGCAGCGGAATTCCGGCTGCAACAGTACCGATCAGCGGAATCTGCGCAACCTCACGCTCATTATGCGCCTGAAACTCCTTCGTCAGAATCTGCAGAGCACGCGGATGTGACGGATCCTTCTTGATCAGTCCCATGGTTTCCAGATCATTGATATATCCAAATACACTGGAGGTCGACTTCAATCCAACCGCTGTGCAGATATCACGAACAGAAGGCGGATAGTTCCGCTCCAGTACACACTGCCGGATATAATCAAAAACGGCCTGCTGCTTCGGGGTCATATTATTCGGATCCGGATTTTTCTTTCTTCTTCCCATATCTATCTCCTGTCTCACATTCTTCTGTGCATTATACGGCTCGAAACGAGCGTTTATAGAACATATCTTTAGTATATCACAGTGTTCTTATAAATGCAATCATATTCCAAACATTCGTGCGAAATGTTTTTATTTTTTTACAGATCTGCCGGATCCAGAATCTTCTTGCCGTCTGACCAGATGCGCTCCAGATCATAGAAGAATCGCTGTTCCTTGTCGAAAATATGAATGATGATGTCGTTAAAATCCAGCAGAATCCAGCCGGAGCCGGCCTGTCCTTCCACTCTTCGCAGATCATAATGCAGCTCAGCCATGCGATCCTGCACCGCATCGGAAAGTGCCTCCACCAGGCGCACATTGTCTGCTGTTGCTATGACAAAATAGTCTGCAACCACAGAAACCTCAGAAATATCCAGAATACTGATGTCCTCTCCCTTTTTTTCGTCCAGAACGGCATAGGCCGCCTTTGCCATTTCACGGCTTTTCTTATCTGTCATATTCTGACTCCTTTTCAAATAAACTTTTCTTTAGTTTATCATAGAACAAAGAATATTTCAAAGAATTTATGAACATTTTTTCGCAAGTTCCTTGTAATAGGCATAGGTCTTCATAGATGAACCGCAGACATTATCCCCGCTTTCCTCGAGATAACTCACCGTGTCCTGCAGAATCTCATAGACTGCCCGATCCAGATCCACAAAGGCCAGCTGACGAATTTCCGGCAAACGCGCCGCCTTGAAGCGGCGGGCTTCGATGTAATCCGCGGTAAATACGATTTTCTCCAGCAATGTCATATTCGGACGGCCGAGGGTATGATAATACACGGCAGACAGCACCTCTGAATCCGTAATACCAAAAAGCTTTTTCGCATAGGTCGCACCATAGACGGAATGAATGACCTGCGGAGCCGCCAGCATTTCCTCCGTCAGCGGTACATTGTCCTTCCTGCAGGCCTGAATCAGCTCGTCCTTGCTGAAATGCTTGGCACAGTCATGCACAAGCCCGGCCAGCTCTGCCTTCCGGATATCCGCGCCGTAGCGCATGGCAAGGCATACCGAAGTGAAGCTGACACTGAGCGAATGCTCATAACGGTCCGGCTTCAGCAGCTTCTGCAGCTTCTCCCGGATTTCGTAGATCCGATTCAGCTCCGGCTTCCCCTGGCGTTTGTCTTTTTTGCTGTATTTATCCGATGCCATAACTATTCCTCCATTATTCTTCACGGCCGGTAAAGCCCTTTTTCCAGTATATAACGGCGCACTGCATCCGGCACCATGCCTGCGATCTCACAGCCCTCAGAAACACGTCTCCGGATGTCTGTGCTGGAAATGTCCATCTCCGCAAAAGACAGGGCCTCTATACGTCCTCTGTAGCGTTTTTCGAGATAATGAATCT
>CAVAXR010000213.1:0-3157 GCA_963592375.1 Oribacterium sp.
GCTGTGGACTGGCTGAACTGTACCTTTTCCTCCAGCCAGTTTCCCCATTCCCCGTGCGGGACCACGGCCTTTGCCTCGCACAGCCGCTTGCCGATCTCCACGGCATAGCTCATGCACTCCGCATTTCTTCGCCAGGTCTCGCATTGTCAAATCCAACTCAAACATCCTGATCTTCATCCGTCTCGACAGCGACGTTCTTACATTCGCGGACTTATTCGCGTCTATCATTTCGTGCCCTCCTTCCCGGCCATCGAAATGACGTAGTTCTCCAGTTTTAGGTATCCCGCTACCGTGATCCCCTTGTCATTTCTGGCTTTGTCCAGCAACTTTTCCCGCTCCCGGTTGGATACCTGCGCCATTGCAGCCAGATATCCGTCAAAGTTTTTTCCATTGTCCATTTCTCGTCCTCCTCGGCATTTTCTGCACAGGATTTCCCCGTACAGCTTTTCAGTTTTTTCTACAATGCAGCGCAGCGGAATGTCCGTCTCCCGGAATATGTAGTTCCTTATGTTCGGCTCCAAAATCCGCCCTCCGCATTGGCTGCACCGAAAATACACGTCTTCCATTGTTTCCCCTTTCGCGGGCGCTCCCCTGGCACGAGGGAACACCCGCATAGATAGGAGTGTATACCAGCCATTGGCCGGTGGGCATGATAACGCTCATGCGGGCGGCTGTTTACAGCATTCTTGTCAGGATCACCGTGCAGGTGATAATCAGCACTCCCAGCGCCCCGGTGCAGACCCCGTAGAGAAACTTCCATGCGCCCGCTTCCTTCACGGCCTCCGCTTCTGCTGCTCTCGGCTTCCTGTAGTGCGCGACTGTCATAGGCCGCTGTTCGGCCTCTTTCCCCGGGTACTTCGGCATTGCCTTTTCCCATGCTCTGTCCCATGCTTCGTTTGCCGCCTGCAACGCTGCCTCGGCCTTTTCCGCCCGGATTCTGTCCCGGTTTTCCTCGATTGCCTCCTGCACGATCTCTCTCGCTTCCGCTCTTTCTTTCTCTGTCATTCGTTTTCCTCGTCTCCGTAGGCGTAAATCGTCTTTTTGATAATATCCCCGCCATAGCTGTCTTTGGTTAGCTCCAAAAATTCTTTGGTGGTCATGTTGCCGTCCAGATCGATCCCGTGATCCCGTGCAAATGCCGTTCTCCCTTGCAGGCAGCTTCCTGTCAGCCGGTGATGCCAGCTGAAAAAGTCCCGGTTCGGATATCGTTCGTGGATACCGTGTGCCTCCATGAACTTTTCGATCCGTTCGCTCTCCGGCATGTCGTCGAATAGCTTTTCTAGAAGCGCATCCCGTGCCTCTCTCAGCGTTTTCCCGTGGGCGAACATCCCGTTTTGCTTGACAACAAAGCATTTCTCTGTGGTCAAATCCGAATGCAGGATTCGTCCCATAGCGTAGGTGTCGTGGCACACGTCAATAAGTGTTCTCATCCCATCAACCCGGTAGACCGTCTGACCGTTTAGTGCCTTGATGCCGTTGCCGTCGCCGTCGCCGTCGCCGTAGCCGTCGCCGTAGCCGGAGCCGTCGCCGTCGCCGTAGCCGTCGCCGTAGCCGTAGCCGGAGCCGGAGCCGGAGCCGTCGCCGTAGCCGTCGCCGTAGCCGGAGCCGTCGCCGTCGCCGTCGCCGTAGCCGGAGCCGGGATTCAGAAATGCCAGGATCTTCTGATCAAGTGTCAGACCTTCCATGGTTTCACCGCCTCAATGGATTCCACGGCTGCACCGGAGCAGGGGAGAATTTCAATGGCATCCAGAACCTCCAAGCTATCTACCGTCACAGTAAATTTGCAACTCTCAGGCTGCTTTGCGCCCTCCAGTGCCAACTGCATGAGGCTTGCAGCGCCGTACCATCTCCACAGACACCGGGCATTTTTCATTGTGATATTCCGCCCATCCCGCTTTTCGATCTCGCCGTAGAACACGCCGCTGCGGTCACACCGCACAATGTACTTCTGATTTCCCATATGTTTCCCTTTCTGCGTTTCAGCTCGCCAGCTTATTTTATTGCTCTCCCCGAATCCGGTACGGCACCAGCGCCTTATACTTCTTACTCCTGATTCGTTCCTGTTCTCTTGCCTCTCTGATCTTCACCCGCTCCAGGTTGTATGCCTGGTATCTCTCGCAGCTGTCGTGACATACCACTGTTCTTTCCACGCAGTCCTTACATGGCGCGTTCATCGTTTTTTCCCTTCTCCGCCATGGCCTCCCGGATAGCATCCGCCCCGGTTGCCTTGATATACCGCAGCCACGCTTCCGTCCGTTGCTTTTCGCTGATCGGGTCTGCCCGGATGATCTCCCTCGTTGACCGTCTTACCTCAATCATGCCCCATCGTCCCCCTTCAGCTGGATCACCAGCACCTTGTCCTCAACGTGCCAGGCCTCTACCGTGTGGAGCATCGTCCACACGGGCCAGTATTTGTCCTCCACCGCCTCTCCATTCAGGATAAAGCGTTTTTTTTCCGCATATACGGCGGCCGTCAGAAAATCCGGATCATTCCCCATCAGGTCATATGGGTTATTCTTTGCCCCCGTCATTGTCCTCGGCCTCCTTCTTCTGTGCCCGCTCCGCTGCTTCTTCGATTTTGGCGAAGAAATAGCCCTTGTCAAACTCAGTCAGCTTCGGGAATCCGTCCCGGATCACCTCTGCCATTTTCTTTTCCTGCTCAGACATATTCTGTCCTCCTTTCTTCTCGTGTTTTACCTTACGCTGTTATCTTATACCGTATAACGTTATTTGTCAATAGCATTTTTCGTTTTTTTCTTGACTTTTTTACCGTATGCTGCTATTATATAGCCAGACAGGAGGTGATCTTATGTCTCTTGGCAGCAGAATCCGGTTTGTCCGTTCTCAGACTGGCCTAAATCAGACGGAGTTCGGACGTCGAATTGGAGCTGCGCAAACCTCTGTTTCTGCATGGGAAAAAGACACTTCTGCGCCTGTTGATTCTGCTATTCTCAGCATTTGCCGAACATTCGGCGTCCGCGAAGAATGGCTGCGCACCGGTGCCGAGCCGATGATGGTCCAGCGTCCAAAGGACGATATCCTGACGGACTTTTTTAATTCCGTCCTTGACGATCAGCCGGATTCCATCCGCAGGCGCTTTGTTGCCGCCCTGTCCGCTCTTACCCCGGAGGACTGGGAAGCCGCCGCCGCGCTCATG
>CAVAXR010000214.1:0-814 GCA_963592375.1 Oribacterium sp.
AGATTACTCCGCAAACTGCGGAAATATTTCTTCCGCAGTGGCTATGTTCGCAATCGAAAGAGGCCTTGCTGAGCCGGAAGATGGAGTAACTTGCCTGCGTATATTCAATACAAATACAAATAAAGTCATTGTTGAAACGCTGCAGACTCCCCAGCGCAGGGTAAGTTGTGAAGGGAACTACTCCATTGTCGGTGTACCCGGAACAGGAGCCCCGATCGTCTTAAAGTTTGAAAATCCCGCCGGCGCAATTACGGGAGAGCTTACCCCCACGGGAAAACCGACAGACAGAATACAGCTGCCGTCCGGCAAGCAGATCAGATGTTCGGTGATCGACTGCACGAGCCTTTTTGTTTTCGTTCCAATGAAAGAGTTCGGACTTAATGGTGCCGAAAACATTTCAGAGCTTGAAAGCAGAAAAGATCTGCTGGATGATCTGGAATATATCCGCGGAAGTATTGCCTGCAAACTCAACATGGCGCCCGATGCAGCCTCGGCAAGAACAGCATCCGCAGCTCTGCCAAAGATAGCTCTGGTGGGTTCTCCTGTTGACTATATTACATCGGGCAATGAACGCGTTGAAGCAAATCAAATGAACATGCGCGTTTGCATGATGACACTCGGAAAGCCGCACAAATCATTTGCAGTTACAGGCGCAATGTGTCTCACAGCGGCTACCGCAGTTCGAGACTCGGTCGTCGCCGAAATATACCATACTGAAGATACAGAGTATGTTGTGTCGATTGCAAATCCTGCCGGTGTAATGGAAGCGGGAGTTGAGCTTGACGGCGGAAAAATTGCTTATGTGTCCTCATAC
>CAVAXR010000214.1:824-3142 GCA_963592375.1 Oribacterium sp.
TTCTCATGTCGGGCGAGGCGTATTACACTATTTAATTGGGAAAGAGAGAAGAACAGTGGGCAACAGATATCAGGTCGAATATCTAAATAGTTTTTTAAATTCAGTGTTTGCAAAAGCAGGCGTGAAAAAAGAGATCGCTGGACTTATGACCGATACCCTTATTCACGGAGAGCTCAGAGGTGTTTCGTCTCATGGAATAATCCGGGTTGAAGCGTATCTGAAAAGAATGGAAGCAGGCGTGCTTGAGTGCAATGCAGAGCCTACCATTGTCAGTGATAGTGGAGCTGCAATTCTTATGGATGCCAACTATGGCTTCGGCCAGTGGGCCTGCTATAAGGCTATGCTTCTCGGTATTGAAAGAGCCAGGAAATATGGCGTGTGTGCAATAGGGATCAGGAAATCCAATCACTACGGAGAGGCGGCATATTTCGCAGAAATGGCGTCGAACGTTGGAATGATAGGGATAAATGTATCCAGCTGTTCGCCTGCAATTGCGCCATATGGTGCAAAAGAAGCTGTGTTCGGCACGAACCCGATCGCAATGGCAGTGCCTACAAGCGAAGAGGCGATCGTTCTCGATATGGCTACAACGGTTATTGCAAAAGGCAAGCTCCGGCTTGCGGCGCTTGCCGGTCAGCAGATCCCGATAGGGTGGGCGCTCGATAAGGATGGGCACCAGACAACAGATCCTACTGAAGCTTTGGCAGGCACCTTAGAGGCAATCGGAGGCCCCAAGGGATGTGCACTGTCAGCTATGATCGATGTTCTCAGCGGCCAGCTTACGGACTCCGCTAAGGCAGGAGAGGTAAAGAACATAACCGATGTGTCCGGCCCGGCAAATAATGGCCAGTTCCTTCTGGTTATTGATCCAGCCAGCTTTATTCCACAGGAAAAATTTATCAGTAATATGGACGATTTCCGCAAAAAATATAAATCTCTTACGCCCGTAAAGAATGAAGTTATGTTGCCAGGAGAGATCGAATACGGTAAAATGCAGGAAAACCTCAAAAACGGTATCGTGCTCAAGGACGGAACTGTGGACGCACTCAGACGTGTTGCCGAAAAATATGAGGTTGAATTTAAAGCTGGAGCGGAAGTAATATGACGACGGTGAAGGTTCTTCAGAAAGGGTTTCCGGGAAAGACTACGATAGCCCTGTTATACCTGAGCAGCATTACATATATTGAGCATGACGGACTGAAAATAATATGTGACGTGGGACCTATATCAATCCGCAAAAATCTTATAAAGACAATGGCGGAACAAAATATTGACCCCGGTGAGATAGACTATGTTTTTATTTCTCATCTGCATCATGACCATGCTGCAAATATTGATTTGTTCAAGAATGCAACTGTGGTGCTCAGCAAGACCGAATGGGAGTATGCCCACAAAGGAAGCGATCAGGCGATCCAGATGGCATATCTGCCCCTGTACGAAAAGGCGGAAAAGCTTTTTGTGACGGAGAATGGACAGACAATAGTTCCGGGAATAAAGGCATGGCTTGTTCCCGGGCACACACCGGGCAGCATATGCTTCTCGCTGAATGTGAACGGCGAATGCTGGGTCATTGCAGGTGATGCAGTAAAGAACAGAGTAGAGCTTAAGACGGGTGAAGTCGCGTTGACCCTGGACCCAATCCGCAGCAAAGAAAGCATCGGCTTTATCAAGAGCGTGGCGGATGTGGTAGTACCCGGCCATGACTGTCTGCTTGGAATTTCCGGCGAAGAGGTTGTGGCTCTGGAGGAGAATGAACTTACGTTGGTTTTTCCGGAAGGAATGACTGTTAACGGTTCCAACCCGCTGATAATTAAAGTAGATCCTTAAAACCATAAAATATAAAAACAAAAGGAGAAGAGAAAATGAAAAACATCAAAAAAATCTTGGCATCACTATTGGCAATCTGTATGCTGTGTGCGCTTCTTGCGGGCTGTGGGTCGACTTCCGCCGCAGATGCCGGTACTGATGGGAACGGTGCTTCCGGGAAGAACGAGACTGTATTTGTCACTTTAACTGCTTGCCCTGCAACATCGTCCATGTACCCATATTATGTCGCTATCGCAAATGCGATTCAGGCAATTTACCCCGAATATAACACAACAGTTTCTGAGTCTCAGGGCGCAACCGATAACTGCAAGAGAATTGCAACAGGCGAAGCTCAGTTCGGCAACGGCGTAGCCACCTCTGACTACGAGAACTACAACAACATCGGTGCATTTGAAGGTATTGGCAACCCGGACGCAAGAATACTTTGGGGCTATAACTACACCAATTACAATTTCTTCGTTTCACAGGAATCCGGTGTTACTACGTGGGAA
>CAVAXR010000215.1:0-3134 GCA_963592375.1 Oribacterium sp.
GTGGTGGACTGCGCAAAGGAGCGGAATATACCGATTCGCGTAGGCGTGAATTCCGGTTCGCTTGAGAAGGAGCTGATCGCCAAGTACGGCGGACATGTCACCGCAGAGGGCATCGTGGAGTCCGCACTGCAGAAGGTGGGGATCATCGAGGATATGGGCTACAGCAATCTGGTGATCTCCATCAAATCTTCGGATGTGCTGATGTGTGCGAAGGCCCACGAGCTTATCGCCGCAAAAACCGATCATCCGCTGCATGTGGGCATCACGGAGGCCGGCACCGTCTGGTCCGGCAACATTAAATCCGCCATCGGTCTCGGCATGATTCTGTCCCAGGGCATCGGCAATACGATTCGTGTGAGCCTCTCCGCCGATCCTGTGGAGGAGATCAAGTCGGCCAAGCTGATTCTCCGGACGCTGGGCCTCCTGAAGGGCGGTGTGACCATCGTTTCCTGCCCCACCTGCGGACGCACCAACATTGACCTGATCGGCCTCGCCGACAAGGTGCAGACCATGGTGGAGGAGTTTGACGACAAGGATCTGAAGGTGGCCGTCATGGGCTGCGTGGTAAACGGTCCCGGTGAGGCCCGTGAGGCAGACATCGGCATCGCCGGAGGCATCGGAGAAGGCATTCTCATCAAGAAGGGGCAGATTATCCGGAAGGTGCCGGAGGCGGATCTGCTGAACGTGCTCCATGATGAGATCATGAAGATGGATTAAACAGGAGAAAGAAGCGGAATGAAGCGTTTTTTCGAGGTATTCGAAAGTCTTGAGCTGCGTCCTGAAACAGAAGCACTGTTTCAGGACGTTTCTGTTACCCGCGTCACGATTTTACGGGATCATACGGAGCTCAGAATTTATATCACCAGCACACATCTCATTGAAAAGACAGCGGTGAAGGAGACGGAGACGGCGATCAAGTCCCAGCTTTTCAGCGGAAAGAAGCTGACCGTGCGGATTCAGGAGAAGTTCCGTCTGTCCGCTCAGTACCGGGCGAAAAGTCTATTTGAACTGTACGGCGATTCAATCCATCGCGAGCTTCGTGACCGGGACATTCTTCTTTATAACATGCTGTCCATTGCAGGCCTTCACTGGCAGGACGAGGATACGCTGCAGCTGACCATCCCGAATTCCCATCTCTATAAGAGCCGGGAGCGGGACTTCACGCATGCCCTGAAGCGGATTTTCGAAGACCGCTGCGGCGTCGAGCTGCAGCTCATGCTGGTTTATGAGGAGATACAGCAGAAAACCGAAATGCAGGGCTATGACCGGAATTATGTTCCTGCCGAGCTTCGCGGACACACGCGGGAGAGCAGCGCGAAGAAGCCGCAGAATGAGCGCTTCATGACCGCGGCGGATCCCTTTCATATGGATACCGCCATGCTGGCAGCCTCGGATTTTTCCGATTTCGCAGCTGCATCGGCGCCGCAAAACGCGGAGAGCTCCGGAACGTCAGCGGTCCGCCCCGCCGATACGGCAGCCGCAAAGCCGGTGAAGAGCCCGCAGATGAAGAGCGGCGGCGACCGCTACCAGAAGGGCGGCGAGGGCGGCCGGCGAAAGTTTGCCTTCAAGCGCTCCGAATCCGAGGAGGTGCTCTATGGGCGTGACTTCTATGAGGAGCCGGTTCCCATTTCCGAGGTCAGCGAGGCCAGCGGAACAGTGGTGCTGGCCGGCCGGATCCTTGCCGTGGATGAGCGGCGTACCCGCACCGGCAAGAATATCCTGAGCTTTTCCTTTACGGATTATACCGACTCCATCGCTTCGAAGATCTTTGTGGATGACGAGGATCTCGACCAGGCCCATGCCTTCCTGGCGCCCGGCAAGGATCTGCAGCTGAAGGGTGTCATTGAGTTTGACACCTATGATAAGGAGCTGGAGCTGTCGCATATTGTCGGCATCAAGAAATACAGCCTCAAGCGGGAGGTCCGGCAGGACAATGCGAAGGAAAAGCGTGTCGAGCTGCATCTTCATACCAAAATGTCGGATATGGACGGTGTTTCCGATGTCAACGACTACATCAATACTGCCATTTCCTTCGGCATGAAGGCCATGGCCATCACCGACCACGGCGTGGTGCAGGCCTTCCCGGATGCCGCCATTCATCTGAAAAAGATCGGACACGACAAGGATTTCAAGCTGATTTACGGCTGTGAGGGCTACCTCGTCGATGATCTGCAGACCATCGTTACGAACGAAAAAGGTCAGACGCTTGACGCACTCACTGTGGTGTTCGACATCGAGACCACCGGCTTCAGCGCGGCGAATGACCACATTATCGAAATCGGTGCGGTGAAGCTGCAGGGCAATCAGGTCATCGACAAAATGGATGTCTTCGTAAACCCGAGGGTGCCGATTCCCTTCCGCATCACACAGCTCACCGGCATTGACGATTCGATGGTAATGTCGGCGGATCCGATCGAAGTGGTGCTGCCGCGCTTCCTGGAGTGGTGCGGAAACGCCGTGATCGTGGCGCATAACGCGGATTTCGACACCGGCTTCATTTCCGCAAAGGCGAAGCAGCTGGGACTTTCCTATGCTCCGACCATTGTCGATACGGTGGGTCTGTCCCGCCTTCTGCTGCCGCATCTCAACCGCTACAAGCTGGATACGGTCGCCAAGGATCTGAAGATTGTGCTGGAGAACCACCATCGCGCCGTGGACGATGCCGGCTGCACGGCGGAAATCTACCGGAAAGAGATCGATATGCTGAGGGCGCGGAATGTAGAGAAGCTCTCAGAGATCGACAGTCTGGAGTTTGATCATGCCGCAAATGTCATGAAGCTGCCGAGCTACCACATCATTATTCTCGCAAAGAATGACGTGGGGCGCATCAACCTCTACCGGCTGATCTCCGAAAGTCACCTGAAGTATTTCCGGAAGTCGCCCCGCATCCCGCGCTCACTGCTCCGGGAACGGCGTGAGGGACTGATCATCGGCAGTGCCTGCGTCATGGGCGAGCTCTTCCAGAACATGATCCGCGGTGCAGATGAGGCGCAGCTTCTCGATATCGCGTCCTTCTACGACTATCTCGAGGTGCAGCCCCTGTCCAACAACGATTTCATGCTGTCCTCAGACAAGTATTCGGCACAGACGAAGCAGGATCTCATCGACTATAACCTCCATATCCTCTCGCTGGC